>CAZCWN010000044.1:0-13556 GCA_964502375.1 uncultured Rhizobium sp.
GGTGATCGATGTCTGGTATGTTCAAGGTTCATGTGCTGTTTAAGGATATTGAATACTGACTCAATGAGCGATCTTTTGCGCAGGAGGATTTTATCATTAAGTGGCAGTAGATAATTCTTCATGTTAGACTTAATGCCGGTAATAATTTTCAATCCCCGTTTAAATAGCTGCTCAAATAAATTTTTGGAGATGTACCCCTTATCGCCACAGATTTTGCCTGATAGATTTTTGGTTATTTTCTTTACTACACTACGATCATCAACATTTCCGGCGGTGATTTTTACTGCGATAATCTGGCCTTTGGTATTAATGATCAAATGGAGTTTAAAGCCCATGAACCAGCCATAAGACGATCTTCCTATTGTTGCCATCCCGCGAAAAACACGGTTGCTGCTGGTTCTTTTGTTATGGCAAATTTGCATCTTGGTTGAATCGATAAAATAGATTCCATCTCTTTTGCCAGAAAGACAGTGCAACATCAGCATCAAAGACAGCAATAAAGTTGGCATCAACTCCACAAAGCGATTGTAACTCAAAAATTCTGCAAAATCAGCTTGGTGTTTGGTGAGCAAAAAATAATGGTAAAAAGATTTGAATTCACGACAGCAAGACAAGTGATAAACCACCATAACCGTCAGCATCTCGCTCAGGCTCATTATATGCTTCCTCAATCTAATTTGATTGCAGGAAATTAGCCGATGTTTCTGCCACTGCTCATAAATTTGGCAAAATTCATCTATCAAGAAATAAATCAGATTTATATCGTAACGCATGGCTTTAGATTGTTGAGTTGATAGAATAACATCAATCAAATCAATGGTCTAAAACCTTTTTAGTACAAGAAATAAAAAGGGCTTATACCGAATTCGCGTTACTAGGGCTATAGTAGAGGTTATTAACAATATGGCAGTGAATAAAATCCCCGGATTTACCACTTATCATACTTCTGCTGTTGTCGAGGTTATTATGGAAAGAGCCCATCAAATTACTAATGGAAAAGTTAAGCCTTTACTGGCTCCTGCTTCTACTCCCATTTTGACTACTGCCCAAAATCTAGTCTCTATGCAACAAGAGGAGCAAGGGGAGGAAAAGGGTTATAGCCCAAGGCCAAGAGCGGTTTCTTATTCAGCTTCTTTATAAAAAAGATTTGTGGCGATTACCTCCTCAACTGTAGTCGCCACAAATAAACTAAATTGCGGGTTGCATAGCAAAAACTATGATATAAAGAAAATAAAAAAATTGTTATTTAGAATATATTTTTAGTAAGTGGTTCGGTTTTACGACGGGCCTAAAAATAAAAGTCCTTAATTATCCCACACTATGCACGGACTTCTCGCCCTTTCATTGGGTTACGCTATATATCTGCTGTTATTCTTTCGCGCTAAAAAGCGCAATTCCCTGGCGCGCGAAATTACTGTTATCTTAGCTGCAAAATTACTGCTTCTATTTTCCCTATATTTGCTCTTTTTCAGCAAAAAAGAAACTAAAGAAGAAAAGCGGGAAAATGTTCAAAAATCGATTTTAAGTTCAAAGACTAATTTTAACTTGGAGGAAAAATTATGGAACTCGGCCTAGTTGAATTATCAAGATTGCAATTCGCTATAACAGCGCTTTATCACTTTCTATTTGTCCCCCTGACGATGGGGCTGGCGGTTATGCTTGGCATTATGGAGAGTGTTTATGTGATGACCGGCAAAGAAATTTGGCGTGAGATGACAAAATTTTGGGGCAAGCTTTTTGCCATAAATTTTGCCATGGGTGTTGCCACAGGAATTACTTTGGAATTTCAATTTGGCGCCAACTGGTCGCATTACTCTTACTATGTCGGGGATATTTTCGGTGTGCCTTTAGCACTTGAAGGAATGACGGCCTTTTTCCTGGAATCAACTTTCATCGGTATATTTTTCTTTGGTTGGGAAAAAATTAGTAAGGGCGCACATTTATTGGTTACATGGTTGATGGCACTTGGAACAAATCTTTCAGCATTATGGATTTTGATTGCCAATAGTTGGATGCAAAACCCAGTGGGGGCAGTATTTAATGCTGAAACTATGCGTATGGAGCTTGGTTCATTTACGAAAATGTTTTTTAACGAAGTTGCACAATCAAAATTTGTTCACACTGTAAGTGCTGGATATGTAACTGGGGCAATGTTTGTACTTTCGGTCAGCTGTTACTACTTATTAAAAAGACCAAATCTGGAATTTGCCAAAAAATCAATTATTGTAGCCACTTCTTTTGGCCTTTTATCGGCGGTGTCATCTGTAGTTTTAGGCGATGAAAGTGGCTATACCGCAGCCGTGAATCAAAAAATGAAATTGGCGGCAATAGAAGGGATGTGGGAAACCGAGAAAGCGCCGGCTGATCTAACGCTTTTTGCCATTCCAAATCAGGAAAAACAAATCAATGAATATGCTATCAAAGCGCCTTACCTCCTTGGTTTGATTGCCACACGCTCGCTTGATAAGGAAATTCCTGGAATAAAGGATTTGGTGAAAGTCTCAGAGGAAAGGGTGCGTAGGGGGCTTAAGGAATATGGGCGGCTAAAAAATCTTCGTGATAAAAAGAGTGAGAATGAAAAAGAAGACCTGGCCTATTTACGCGAGAATTATCGAGATATTGGCTATGCGTTATTACTGAAAAAATATCGCCCTGATATTGAAAACGCTACTGAAGCAGAAATAAAAAAAGCAGCGCAAGATACAGCGCCCCCAAATGTTTCTATTCTGTTTTTTTCTTTCAGAATCATGGTAGGATTGGGGTTGTATTTCATATTTTTATTCGCCTATGCCTTCTATCAAATGAATCTCAAAGACAATTTTGATCGGAAATTTTTGCTAAAAATCTGTTTATTTTCTTTGCCTTTGCCTTGGGTTGCTTCTCAACTTGGTTGGATCATTGCCGAATATGGCCGACAACCATGGGTTATAGAAGGAATATTACCTACTTCGCTGGGCGTTTCTTCGATTGCTTACAACCAAGTTTTATCAAGTTTGATAGGATTTGTGGTCTTTTATTCTCTTCTCTTGGTGGCCGATATATATTTAACCGTAAAATATATCAAAGTTGGCCCTGAGAAATTATTAAAATAATGTTGGAGGCTCTATGTTAGAATTACTTAATTATGAGGTATTGCGAATAATTTGGTGGTTACTGCTTGGTAGCATTCTGATTATTTTCGCGGTTACAGACGGTTTTGATTTAGGTGTGGCGATATTATCTCCATTTGTTGCTAAAAGTGAGAGTGAAAAGAGAGTGATGCTTAACACGATAGGGCCAATTTGGAAAGGAAATCAGATTTGGCTGATAGTGGGAGTGGCGGTGGCATTTTCTGTTTGGCCATATGTTTATGCGATAAGTTTTTCTGGATTTTATTTTATCATACTTCTGCTCTTGTTCGGATTGATGTTACGCCCTTTTAGTTTTGAATATCGCGGTAAACTTGATAATAAAAGCTGGCACAAGTTTTGGGATATTTGCATGTTCATTTCTGGGCTTGTTCCGTCATTTATCTTTGGCGTAGCAATAGGTAATGTTTTGCAGGGCGTTGCTTTTGATCTTGATGAATTTATGGCGATCAAAAATGGGATTATTTTTTATAAACTTTTTAATCCTTTCGCTTTGTTATGTGGTTTGGTCAGTGTTTCAATGTTGATAACCCATGGTGCATGTTTTCTAGCAATGAAAACTGAAGAAAGAGTTCAGAGAAGGGCTAAAAGAGTTCTAAAAATTTGGCCCTTTATCACTATTGTTTTATTTGCTCTTGGCGGGGTTTTTCTTAATTGGATAGCTTCTTACGAAGTAATAAAATTTGCTGGTGTAATGGCGGAAGCGAATCCATTGAAGAAAGAGGTTGTAGCTACTGTAGGGGGCTGGTATACCAATTATTATAAATATCCGTGGATGTTGATCGCGCCAACGCTTGGTTTTCTTGGTGAATTATTAGTTTTATTTTTTGTCTGGGGAGAAAAGTTCAAGGCTGCTCTTATATCTAGCGGCGTGGCAATTTTTGGCATCATATCCACAGTTGGTTTATCAATGTTTCCTTTTATTTTGCCATCAAGCCTAAATCCGAATGTTTCCTTGATAATTTGGGATTCCTCAAGCAGCCACCATACTATGTTTTTAATGTTTTTTGCTTCAGCAATTTTAGTGCCAACTATTTTGCTTAGCGCCTCATGGGTTTATAAAGTTTTTGGAGATAAAGTAACTGAAAAAAATATCGAAAAAAATACTAAAATTTTATATTAAAGTCTGGAAACAAGCTCTAGAAGTGCTTTTGACGAAGCGTAGAGCGGTAATGCCGAAAGGCTAAATTAATTTAAATCAACTATGTGGTATTTTGCTTGGATTTTAGGCACAGGACTTGCCATATGTTTTGGAGTGCTAAATGCTTTATGGCATGAGGCAAAAGAGGGGCGGGTTGAATATCTTAAGCCTGAAAACCTTTCAAAAAAAGCCTGAGTTTTGTTTCAGTTAATAGCGTGAGAGCCTTTACCTGCTGGCTTGTAGGCTGCTTATAATTCTTTCTGCTGCAAATATTTTGGAATCACTACTTTCCAGCCAAATCTTTCTTCAATTTTTTCTTTCAGCGAGGTCGTCGATCGAGGGTTCCCATGAATAAGAAAAGTTTTTTTCGGAGCTTTCTTGAAATTGCCAAGCCATTCTAAAATTTCTTCATAATCCGCGTGGGCAGAGGCGCTACTAAGATTAATAATTTCAGCATTTATTTCATAATCTTGGCCGTGAATTTTTATTATTTTATCGCCGCGCAAAATTTTCTCACCCCTGGTGCCTGAAGCTTGAAAGCCAGTGAATAAAATAGTGTTTTTGTGATCAGAAATATAGTTTTTTAGATGGTGCAAAACGCGCCCACCTTCAGCCATACCGCTGGCTGAGATAATGATAATGGGCACGCGAGTTTGGTTTAGAGCTTTTGATTGGTCAATCGTCCGTGTATAAGTAGCAATTTTACAAACTTTGTCACACAACTTTTTACCCAATTTATGTTCGTTTGGATATTTGAGTAAAATTTCTGAAGCATCAATTGCCATTGGGCTGTCTAGAAAAACTGGTATATCTGGAATGGAGTTTTGTTGTTTTAGCTGATGCAAATAAAGCATGATGTTTTGCGCACGACCCACTGCAAAAGCAGGAATTACCAGCACTCCGCCTCGTCCTGCAGTTCTAATTATTATTTCCTTTAAAGCTTCTAGTGGATCGCTTTTTTCGTGTAAGCGATCGCCATAAGTTGATTCCAGAATTAAATAATCAGTATGCTGTAATTGAGCCGGCTCTTTTACAATTGGATCGGTTTTACGTCCTAAATCACCAGAAAAAATTATGCTTTTTTTGTCGGCGAAAACGCTAACGAATGAAGCGCCCAAAATATGGCCGGCGCGGCTTAGGGTAAAATAAAAGTTCTCATCAAAATATTGGGCTTGGCCAAAATCTATCGGGTGAAAAAATTGCAATGCTTCTTGCGCCTCTTTTTCAGTATAAAGGGGCAGGGCAGGCTTATGTTTACTATACCCATATCGATTAGCTCTCTCGGCATCTTCTTCCTGTAAGAAGCCACTGTCAGGAAGTAAAATTTTGCATAAATCAAAAGTTGCTTCCGAACAAAAAATTTTGCCTTTGAAGCCGTTTTTTACCAATAAAGGGATATAGCCGCTGTGATCAATATGGGCATGGGTTAGAATGACAGCCTCAATTTTTCGGGGGCTGATTGTAAGGTTGCGCCAATTAAGTTCGCGGATTTCTTTATGACCTTGGAACAAGCCACAATCTATGAGAATTTTTTTGTCCTTATGTTCAAGAAGGGTTTTGGATCCAGTTACAGTTTCTGTGGCTCCTAAGAAGGTCAGATGCATTTTGAAGTAGGTAGTGTTTTTAGTGTGTAGCTTGTTTGTTGAGATTAGGAACAAATAAGGAAGCTCATAAACAAATTCTTGAATTTATTATTCAGCAAATAACCCTGCAATTGCATCGTTTTTATCCATCTCTATTAACCTGAAAATCTAAAAATATGAAAAAAGTAATTTCGCTTTTAGCGCTAATTTTAGCTCTTTCAGTAACTTCTGTTTGGGCAGTAGATTTAAATAAAATAGCCAATGCAGTTGGGAATGTTGCTACTAATGATAATCAAAAAAATGATCAGAAAAACTCTGGATTAGTATTCGCAAAACTTGAAGAAAATTTGATAGAGGGAAGCATTGCAAAAGCCGAGGGAAAATTAGGAAAAATCATCGATAGAATAGAAGGCAAGGTGGCAAGATATGAGGAAAAAGCTGACAAGGCAGAAAAAGTCTCAGATAATATACTGCAAATTATTGAAAGCCTGGATTCTGCTAAAGTTCATCGTCTTGTCACAATTGCAAAATATGTCGCAATCACAGTGGCGGCAGTGATTTTAATTCTAATCGTTTTATTGGTTTTGGTTTTTGTTGAATTGTTAAAAGTGAATTCTCGGCTTAAAAAAATCGAAAGGTAAATAACGCTCAAAAATAAACAGATTCGGATGAACTTCTTGACATGAAGAGAGGCGTGTTAAATTTCCGTCCTGCTTTTCAATCAATCTCCTCCGAATCAAATTATGAAAAAATTAATTTTATCCCTTTTCTGTTTATTTCCTTTTACGGCCTATGCTGCTGGTGGGGCATCTATCACTGCTACAATGAATATGCGGGTGGTGAATGCGATTTCAGTTGCGTCTGGTGTGGCACTTGAATTTGGATCTTTTTCAGCACCGTCAAGCGGCAGCGGGCTTCTTACAGTTGCACAATCTGGTACTATAGCAACTGGTGGTGTTGTTACTATTTCAAGCGGTGCCAGCAGAAGTCCCGGAACTTTTAGCGTTAGTGGGGAAGCTTCTACCCTCTATACATTCAATTTGCCTTCAAGCGTTACTTTAACTGGAAGCAGCGGAGGCACTATGACAGCAGCTCTATCTTTTTCTTCAGGCTCTTCCAGCAGAACTCTGGATACTGCAGGCTCAGAGACAGTAACTATAAATGGCACATTAACAGTGCCGGCTAATCAAACAGCCGGTACCTATATCGGAAGCTACAGCGTTACTGTGGCTTATTAGAAGCGATAACTTTTCTCCAACTTCAAAAGACAAATAAGCAATTATGTTTCTCCTATATATAATGCTTTATTTAGGAGGGGGCGATTTATTGCCCAGATTTTTTAGAACTTCTTTTGTCCCAAACTAATACACATTCTATAACCGGCTTTGACTGTTTTTTTTGTTACTGAAAACAAGCTCACCCAACTTTGCAAATAGCCTTTGCAAGTTCACACTGTCAAAATCTGGGCGAGCCCAACTCTCCAGTGCAACAAATCCCAAATCATTTTAAAATCATTATTCAGTTATGAAAAAAATCTCAAAAATGGCCGCTGTTACAGCTGCGATTTCTTTAATTTCTGCTGCTGCCTCCGCTGCAACAACTGCAACGGGTACTGCCAACGCAAAAGTCGTAACTCCGATTTCTGTTTCTGCAGGTACAGATCTTGAATTTGGGTCTTTTGCTTCTGGGTCTACTTCTGGCACTATAACACAAGCTGGTACAGCAACAGGAGGAGTAACTGCACTTTCTAGCGGTGCAACAAGAGCAGCCGGAACTTTTTCTGTTTCTGGTGAAAATTCAGCTGCCTATACTTTTACCCTTCCATCATCAGTTACTTTATCAAGCGGTGCTAACTCTATGACGGCTGCACTATCTTTTGCTTCTGGCACTTCTAGCAGAAGCTTAAATGTAAGTGGCAACGAAACAGTTTCTGTTAACGGTACTTTGGCTGTTGCAGCTAACCAAGCTTCTGGCACTTATACAGGAACTTATAGCGTTACTGTTAGTTATTAACCTAGATTTTAAAGGGAGTTTTTATGGGGAGGTTTTGTAGGGTCTTATTGGTTATGGCAGCATTTTCTTCTTATGCCTTAACAGCTTTATTTTTCATCCCTTGTAAAGATTCTTTTTCAGCAAGCGTTACTTCAATTTCTCAAAGTCTTGCAATGGGGTTTGGAAAAGTCACTGATGGAGGGACTGGCGGGACAATTACGTCAGAAGGGGCAGTAACCGGGGGGACAAAAAGCCTTGGATCTACTCCTAGTTTTCCACTTCAGCACGCATCAATTATTGTCAGTGGGCAGAATGATTCGAGTACAAAGTTCAAAGTCTTTCTCGCTCAGAATGCCCAAAGCACAATGAGCAATGGTGCTGCCAATGCCAACGTTACAGTATCTTTGAGCCCTTCTTCGACAGTAACCAACCAAGAGTTTAACTTCAGTAGTGGAACCGGTACTAAAACACTTACTATTCCGGTTTATGGAACAGTCACCATTGGTGGCAGCCAAGCGTCAGGCGATTACACTGGTAATTATACCTTTTATGCTTGTGCATGTACTAGTGGGAGCTGTCCAAATAATCGTAATGCTTCTCAATGTCAGCCTTAGTCTCAAAAATAGAATTTCAAAAAAGTGAACAGAGAAAATATTAAAAATCTTATTCTATTAACTTTCTTAGTCAGTTTTTTTATAATTCAAATTTCTGACTTAAAGGCGGCCAGTGTCTCAAGCGGTAAGGGTTATGCTAATGCAACTGTGGTAACCAGGCAAATTAAGATTGATGACGCAAATCAATCTTCATCTTACGAAATAAACAGCACAGAAACGGTGGGGCGCGATAAAAACAGTAAATTAACAATAACTTACTCTATTGTGTCTGAGCCAAACTCAATTCTGAATGTTTATTATCGGACTGGGGATCAAGGAAGTTTCATAGGCAGCCAGCAAGATATGGTAATTGAACCGAGAAACTCTTCGGGCGATAAGATAAAATTAATATTAAAGACTGGTGATGGTAAGGTCTATTTTGATCAAAACGGCAAGGGAGTTTTAAACGTTGCTCCTGAAGTTGGAATTACCGGAAATCAGCTCCAAGGAACTTATAGGGCAACTTACGAAGTGGTGGTTTCTTATTAAGAGCCACTGCGAAAATAAGAAGCCATAGGTATAAACATTTAACAAAAACTTAAAAAAAATTTATGAAACAAATCAAAAAAAATCTTCTTATTCTGGGCTTTGTTTTGTCCTCATTGACAATTGCAAAATTTGCCAATGCGGGCGGAATTATGATCACTCCAAGCAGAGTTGATCTTAGTGAAAAAAATACCTCACAAGAAGTTAAGCTGATTAACAAAGGTAACGAAACCACAACTTATCGCATTACCTTCCAACATTTGCGTATGAATAAAAATGGAACCTATGAGGAAATTAAAGAAACTGCTCAAGGCAAAGAACAATTTGCCGATGATCTTGTGGCCTTCTCCCCAAAACAAGTTACTCTTAAGCCAGGTGAAGTTCAAACTGTTCGTTTGATGTTCAAAAAATCAGCGAATTTGAATGATGGCGAATATAGATCACATCTTTTGCTAAGAGAAGAAGCTTCAGCTGATTTCGGCAAAAATGTTGAACAACCTAAAAAAGATGGTGGCAAAAAAACAATTTCTGTAGTTTTGAAACCTCTATTTGGAACTTCAATCCCAGTTGTTGTAACCAAAGGCAATGTTAGTGGTAAGGCAGAAATAAAAGAAGCTGCTGTTAAAAGCAGAAAAGCTGTTAATGTTAGATTAGCTAGATCTGGCAATGCCTCTGTTTTTGGTGACCTTATTGTTACCCTTACTGACAAATCAGGAAAAAAATCTGAAATTGGAACTCTAAACAATATCGCTGTTTTCTATCCTTATGATGAACGCGAAGTTTCAATCGCTTTGAATAAAGATGTAAAAGCTTCAGATGGAACTCTTGAAGTAAACTACTACGGTAAAACTAAAGATTACGCTACTGATAAAAATAAAGTTTTGGCTAAAAAAACTGTTAATAATTAATTCATTTTGAATTGCGGGCCCAGAATAAATTTTCTGGGCCCGTTTTTTTTCATCCATTCAAACCTTAACTAACTTGATGTTTCTTGGTATTCCAAAAAGCAAAATATTAAAATTTTTCTGCTTTTTTGGGTTACCATCACTTCTTATTTGTTCCATTATATGGCCTGCTGAAACTGAGGCATCTAATCATCACAAGAAAAAAACCGCTTATCATAAAAATCATAAAGAAAAGCGTTCGTTAAAGCGTAGAAAAACTCCTATCCAAGAAAAGCCAGTTGAAACTAAACCAGATATACCCCCCATTCCAGCTACAATAAATCCTGATATTATTAACTTTACTGCACTACAAGACTATAAAATTACCCCAGAAAGCCCTTTAACCTTTGACGATTCTAGCGATGCAGACTCTTACGATTTCTGGCGAAAAAAGCTCAATTTTAGAATTAATGGGAAGGATAAAAATGTTAAGAAGCATAATTTGTTAGCTGAATTAATAGCCAAAGCCGTCGAGCAGGAAATCACGGCCACTCTCTTAAAGGCTGATAATAATAAAGGGCCAGGTTTTTTTACAGAATTCGATATTTCCAGCATGATAATTTTGCGGATTAATTTAGGGAATTATCTGATTATAAGTGACGGCATAGAAGCATATAAAGAGAATGAAAAATTATTTATCCCTTTCCTTGAATTTTGTGATAATATTGAATTTCCAGTCGATTCCGAGGGCGATGAAACTAATTTGCAGGGTTGGTTTATCACTGAAAAACAACCATTTTTTCTTGATCTAGCGCAAGGACGTGCCTCACTGGGCAAGAAAAATTATGAGCTTACAGCAGAAGATGTTAGAGTCTTTGAAGGTAAACTTTATGTAAGTCTTGATCTTTTGCAAAAGTGGCTCCCAATAATCAGTGTGCTTGATGAGCGCGAACAACTATTGCAACTGATCTCAAAAAAACCGCTACCTGTTGAAGAAATCTATGAGCGCGATAGAAGATGGGAAAAAATGAATGAAGAAAAAGAGGTGCGGGAAAAAAAGGACTATGAAATTGAGATAATTAAATCGAGCTATTCTCTAGCCACGCTGCCTTTAGTTGATTTGCGCTATAAATATCAAGTTGGTCAAACAAAAAGCAACGGCTCGGATTCAGCAGGTGAGCTCCAAACATTCATCAGTGGCGACTTTTTATATCTTAATCACCAAATTTACAGCAGCTTCACTGACAGTAGAATAACTAACGCCCGAATAACCTCTGGGCGCAAGGACGCAGATGGCAAATTATTAGGCCCCCTTAAAGCCACTTCTTTTTCCTTGGGCGATGTTTATACTCCAGAATTTGTTTTAACTTCGCGTAATCAAGCAGGGCGCGGTTTAGCGGTTTCTAATTATCCTGAAGGCTTTGTGGCCACGGATAGAATTACAATTGAAGGAGTTATGAATGCGGGTTGGGATGTGGAAATATATCGTAATGACCTATTGCTTGATTTCAAAAAAGTGGCTTCAGACGGAACTTATGAATTTCCCAATGTTGATTTGGTTTCAGGAACCAATATCATAAAATTAGTTTTCTATGGGCCTTACGGACAAAGGAGGGAAGAGACCAGAAGATATCTTTTGAATGCAGATGTGATTAAAAAGCGTGGTTTTTATTATAATTTTGCCGCCAATTCCCAAGATCAAGATTTGATCGCTATAAAAAACAGTTCTGCCAATAATCAAAACCCATCAAATGATCCAAAATATGGTAGCAGCAGACGCTTTGGAGAAATAATTTATGGTTTAACTCGCAGCACTTCTATCGCAGCAAATTTTGCCAGCCTTCCAATAGATGGAAGCACAAAGCAACAACAGCAAGAATATCGCGGCCTTAGCCTCAGAACATCAATTTTTGACATTTTTGGCCGTTATGATTTTGTTAAAGATGTTGTTGATCATTCAGGTGCTAACCGTCTTTCTCTGCAAACCACGCTCGCTAATTATAATTTCAGTTTTGAGCGCAAATCTTATGACAAAGAATTTCTCAGCGAGGATCATCTAGCCGCGGTTGATCCTTTAATTACTAGGACGGAAGCCAAAGTAAATGGAGCATTTAATTTATCTCACATTACTCTCTCACCGCTTTTGCTTAGCTTATATTATGTGAAATCAGATTATGATTCGTCGAATTCCAGGAAGGAGTTGGAAGGAGATTTATCTACTAATATTGGCTCACGCCTTAATTTGGCACAATTTTTCCGCAAAGTTACAGATGAAAGGATAAATGATTCAACTCGCAATACCATTTTAGGAAGAACTACGGCAAATTTAAAGGTTGTTACTCCTATGAATATAAGGGCGATTTTGTCCTATAATTTAAAGCCAAAAAGCTCTCTAACTTCGTCAAATGAATCTCTCGATTATAATTTGAAGAGCGGCGTTATTCTTAATTTAAACCATACTTACTCTTTTCCGCAAAACACCACGCGCTCTTCCAACAGCTTCATGCTCAATATTAGTAAATCGATTAAACAATATATTTTAAGCTTGGGAAGCGGTTATACTAATGGCGCTGGAACCAATGGCTATAATGTAAATATTAGTCTCTTTACCTCGTTTGGTTATGATGCCAGATATGGCGCTGGAATAATTTCTGGAACTCCAATGACTAACAGCGCAATTGTTTCAGCGCGCGTTTTTTTAGATAAAAACAACAATAATTTTTATGATAAAGGCGAAGAAGTTTTGCCAGATATTGGAATAAGTGCTGAAGGGGCAGGGATTGTTACTACTAACAAAAATGGCGTAGCCATGCTTACCGGCATTCCTGCTAACAAAACTACCAGGATAAAGCTTGATACTGGTACCTTAGTCGATCCTTACTGGGTGGCTAAAAAACAAAGCTTTGATCTTATTACTCACGCGGGTGCTATAGCAAATATTGATTTTCCTATTTCTCTATCAGGCGATGCCGAAGGCTATGTTAAAATTAAAGTTGGCAATGAAATAACCGAAGCAGCAAATGTTGAGCTTGAGCTGGTTGATTCTGAAGGCAATATTTCCAAGACCACAAGATCAGCAAGTGATGGTTATTATGTTTTCCAAGGCGTGCCTTATGGCAAATACAAAGTCAGAACTTCTATTGATCAATCAATCAGGCTGGGCTTGGAAAGCAATGTGTTTTATAACTTGGAAGTTGGCGAAAATTTTCAATCGTCTTCAGGGTTTAATTTCTTGATTGAGCCGCTTAAGAAAGCCCGAAAAATCAAATCAGCCACTGAATCATCAGAAGAAGTAGCTCCAGACGAAGAAGATGACGAAGAAGAAAAAAGTGAAAGTGAAATTAATCTTGAAACGAAATTAAAGAATATTTCTGGAGAAAAGAATGATTTAGAAAAGGAGATTGAAAAAGAAAGTAATGAGAAGGAAAAGAAATAGAAAAAAATAAAATTTACTGATTAGTGGTGTTAAAATCTCATAAGAGGAAGGAATAAAGAGCGAAAATTAAAAAATGAAAAGAAAGAGCTAGAAATGCTTAGCTGTAAATTGTTGAAGAAAAGGAATTACCGCAATTATAGATGAATCCAAGCTTCAAAAGATTAGACTAATAAAGAGAGCGAATTCCTAATTCAAAGTAACTATACCAAACTAAAAATCTATATCCCACTAACCCCTCCTCCAAACACTCGGT
>CAZCWN010000045.1:0-13428 GCA_964502375.1 uncultured Rhizobium sp.
CGCTCGCTGTAACCCTCCCTCTTCTGATTGGAAAATACTTTCCAATCCCACAACCGCCCCATTAACAACCACCATCTCTACAGACTGAATTATCCCTTGATCTACATCCGGAATGGAAGCAATGTCACATAGGTGTGCAGTAGAGCTAGACAAAATTTTAATAAAATCTTCCAGATAGGCCAGCTGCCCTACATCCCAATTATTTCTATCTACTGTTTGCGCTTTTTCAATTAAAGCAGTTATAGTCGCTTGAGAAATGATTTTACTACCTTCTTGTCTTTCTTCAATTTCTTCTTTTCTTTCTTCTTCAATTTTTTCAATGCCCTCTGCTCTTTCAATCACCTTAATAAAACCATACCAGGCATAAAGGGTATTTTTAAAATTTTCGTTATCTTTATTTTCAGAAAACCTTTTAATAGAACCAAAAAGGCTCGCCCAATCATAATAACCTCCGTAAACTGCAGCTCTTTCCATAGCGGCTTGAGCTAGGTAGGTTATAGTTTCGTTTTGGGGATCAACAATGTCAGAAGTTTTACCTTGGAGAGCAGGATCAACAATGTCACAAGTTTTGTTTATAACAAAAGTATGGTTATTAATAAGCTCTTTTCCCCCATTATTATGGTAATCAATGGCGGTATAAAGAAGATCGTTAGTTACGTTGGAAGAAAAAATTCTATTCCCATTCTTAACCAACGTCGCAGCACGAGCAATAGCCTCAAGACACTCTGAAAATGCTGTACTGGTGGCTAATAAGTTGTCGATATTTTCTCTAGCAAAATCTTGGAGGGATATATTATCTAGAACCTGTTTTATTATGGTTTTATACCCTACAATAATAGCTAGGTTTATATCAGGAATTTCAGAAATCTTAGCAAGATTATCCACCACCATGTTTAGAGTGTCTAATTTTCTTTTTTGCTCTTCGTATGGATCATTAGATAGGGCTTCAATTATTTCTGCAATACCAGCTAAAATTTGATTATCTTCAACTCTTTTCCTCAACTCCTCCACCTTAGATTTGATAGCCTTTACGCTATCTTCAACTTCTTTCCGCAACTCTTCCTTCCTTATCTGTGACTCAGCCCAGCTATTAAATTCCTTCACCTGGCCTTGAATGTCCTTAGAGTCTTCTAGGTTAATAACTATATTCCGTGCTCGCTCTGCTGCCTCTCCGATGGTGTTTATAACATGCTCTTTAATAGGTATTGCTACTCTATCTCCTTCCTCCTTTTTATGTTCTTCCCCGCGCTTTTTAATAGTTCTTAATATTCCACTAACATCTTTAAGAATTTCTAGTTTTCGTTGTGCTTTAAGAATTTCTTGTCGTGCTTGGCTGCCCTCCTGTGGATTATGATATTCACTACTCTCACCTTCCTTAAGATTAGTTACCTTTAGCTCAACTGCGGATGAGTTATAATCTGTTGTTTCCTCCCTATTTGCCTTTTTTCTGGAAGGACCGCGAAACCATGATGATATTCTTTTTTGGGATGCTATTCCATCTTCTTTTTTATCATTTTCTTGCTGCGGCGCCAACTTAGCTTTCTCCTCTTCCCCCTCATTTTTTTGTAGCGGCGCTAGGGTCTCGACAAGAGATTGAATAATCTCTCTCTCTATCTCCTCAAAATCTTGAATTGGCTGTGGGCTGAATGGAAATAGTATTGGCCTTAGTTCAAAAATATTAGCATCAAGCTCACTGATAATACGTTTAATCTCTTCAACTTGTTGTTCGATCTCTGGATCGGCAATATTTTGTGATTGCTCTTCGAATGCTTTTCTATACGAAGGGGTGTTTGGTCTCATAAACTAGAAAATATTATTATAGCGGGAACCTTATACCAAATCTTACCTCTCGGCACAAGAGATTATTTAAAGCTCAAAATTATTCCTTAGGGATAAGTTTTTTAATTTCCTCACGCACTATCTTTTCAACCATCTGAGGAAGGTTTTCATTTAACCATTTTTCCAATTTCGGCTCCATAAGTTGCGTGGCTAATTCAGAAAAAGCTGAACTTTGGGAAAATTGGGCAATACCGCTTACAACATTTTGAGCATCGATCAGCCTTTTTATTGCATCAGAGGCTTGAGCGGCAGCTGGTTCGCCGATTAAACTTTCTTTTTTCGAAGAAGCAGAATCATCAGCAGCCGGCTGTTCAGTTTGAGAGTTTTTAGGGATATCTTGCTCAAAAAAATTTTTGTCATTTTGTGGCTGTGGTGTTTCTAAACTTTGAGGAGTTTGGTCTTGAGATGCTTCAGCGTCCTGCTTGGGTTTGAATCCCATAATTTCTTTTTCAAATTCTAATTCGATTTCTTCAGTAAGGGAAATATCTTTCTTTGGTTGGTTTCTTTTTTCTTCTGCTTCCTGCTCAAGTTTCTTTAAAAGCTCTTCGTCACTTAAACTTTCTCCTGATTCAACATTTTCTGAAACAGATTGTTTAGGCTCTTCTACAGGCTTTTCTTCCTCATGTGAAAGTTCATCAAAATCAAGGTGATCAAGGTTTAACTCATCCTGATCATCATGTATCTCTACTGGTGCAACTTCTTCATTTTTTTGTGGGGGGAAAAGTAAAGCCTCGGTTTTTTCATCTTTTTCCAAATCATCAAAATTTAAATCTTCATCTAGAATTGGCGCGATAGCTGATGCTTCCGCAACTGGCTCTTCTTTTTTCTCGTTATTTTCTTCAACTGTTAGCGTATCTTCAGCGGTCTCTTCTTTATATTCTTCTTTATATTCATGCTCTTCAGAAAGCTCTTCACCCTCTTCTTCAATTTGAGCCTCGAAATTTTTTTCTGATTGATCCTCAAAATTTAAATCATTTTCTTTTTCCTCAGGCGCAGGGAATGAAGGAGATAGCGGTTCTACCGGTTCTTCTTCAATTTTTTCATTTTCTTTAAATTCAACTTCATCTTCATAGTCCTCAACATCTTCTTCATTAAAATTTTCACCCACAGTTTGAATAGTTTGAGGAGTCTCTGCAGAGTCAGGCGCTGGCTTTATAATAGCTTGAGTAACATCAGGCGAAGCGGGTTTTACAGTTTTTGCAAAAGAATTTTCATCATCAAGGTCTAAATCGTATAAATTAAAATCATCCAATCTTGGCTTAGATTTTTCTTCGGCGATTATGTCTGGCATTTTACTTTCAGCCTTTTCTTGCACAGCTTGAGTTCCAGCCTTGCCCCTTGCTGGCGTGATATATTCGAACTCGTCACTAACATCAGAAATATTGCCATCTTTCTCAGTTTTTTGATCAAGCTTGGTCATTTTCTTCTTGATAGTTTCCAAAATGGAAAGAGTATTTTTTTCGGCCATGAAAACTCTGCGGAACGTTGATTTTATTGATTTGAAAAGGTGCCTAGGACAAGCTTCTAAGGGATTTTTTTGATCAAAAAGAAAATTACAATCAATTAATGCCTAAAATGAAAAGAAATTTTTTTACTACAATTATTTGGATTTCTATTGGCCTTTTAGGCGCGGCTTCCTTTGGCGGAATTGCTTTAATTCGAGGTGAGCAAATTTCATCTCTATGGTTTATCAGCGCCTGTGTTTGCACCCAACTGATTGGCTATCGCTTCTACAGCGCCTGGATTACAGCAAAAATTTTACATATTGATGGCCGCAGAGCAACGCCCGCCAAGCGTATTAATGATGGGCAGGATTTTGTTCCAACTAATAAATGGATCGTTTTTGGCCATCATTTCGCAGCCATCGCTGGCCCAGGGCCTTTAATTGGCCCAACTCTAGCAGCGCAATTTGGTTATCTGCCTGGAACATTATGGATTCTGATTGGTTCAGTGCTGGCTGGAGCAGTTCAAGACATGATGATCTTGCTTTTTTCTATCCGCCGCGATGGAAAATCTTTAGGCAAAATGATTAAAGATGAAATCAGCACCACCGCCGGCTATGCAGCGATGATTGGCACTTTAGCCATCATCATAATTCTAATTTCCGTTCTCGGCCTGGTAGTTGTAAAAGCGCTGATGCACAGCCCGTGGGGTTCTTTCACAGTTTTGATGACTATTCCCATTGCCATGCTTATTGGGCTTTACCTTTATTATATACGCCCAAGTGGCGTATTAGAGGCCAGCCTTATTGGCTTTGCATTTTTTTTACTCGCCGTTTATGGAGGAAAAATTATCAATTATGACAGCAATCTTTCTGCTTTCTTTGATCGTGACGGGAAATTTCTGGCAATATCAGTAATTATTTACGGCTTTACCGCTGCTTCCCTTCCCGTCTGGCTTCTGCTTACCCCACGGGATTATTTATCTTCATTTTTAAAAATAGGCACCATTCTGCTGTTGGCGATTGCGATTGTGATTTTTAGACCTCAGATCCAAATGCCAGCCCTGAGCCCATTTATTGATGGTTCCGGCCCAATTTTTAGCGGTAAAATTTTTCCATTTTTATTTATCACCATCGCCTGCGGCGCTATTTCTGGCTTTCATGCTTTAGTTGCTTCCGGCACCACCCCTAAATTAATTTCCGATGAACGCGATGTTAGATTAGTAGGCTATGGCAGCATGTTGCTTGAAGGCGCGGTTGGAATCATGGCTATGATTGCCGCATGCGTTTTGTCGCCAGGAGTTTATTTCGCCATAAATTCATCATCTGCCGCCCTTGGAGCAGACGCTCTTCACACCATAAATTCCTGGGGATTTTCCCTTAAAGAAGGGGTAATGGAAAATCTGGCCCAACAAATGGGAGAAAGCACTTTATTCGGCAGAACAGGTGGCGCGCCTTCATTGGCAGTTGGTATGGCCGAGATTTTTTCTTCCGCTTTCGGACGCAATATGCTTTCTATGTGGTATCATTTCGCTATAATGTTTGAAGCCATTTTCATTCTCACCACACTTGATGCAGGAACACGTGTAGCACGCTTCATGCTGGAAGATTTACTAAAATTCCGCGATAGAAAATTGCATGAGTCCCTTTGGGCTACAATGCTCTCAAGCTTTTTGATTGTGGGCGCATGGGGATATTTTCTTTACATGGGGGTTCTTGATCCAAGTGGAGGCATCAATATTTTATGGCCGCTCTTTGGTATGTCTAACCAAATGCTGGCAGGCATAGCGCTTACTTTCGCAACAGTTATAATTCTGAAAGGCGAAAAGAAAAAATTCTTCTTCGTAACTGCAATTCCTTTAATTTTCTTAGTTACAAGCGTCAGTTGTGCGGTAATAGAAAAAATCTTTTCCCCTGATATAAAAATTGGCTTTCTTGCCCTTGCTCACAGTTGGCAAAATAATATTGATCAAGGTTTGATAATCGGAGAAGAAAATATTGCTTTAGTTAAAAAGGCCATCTTTAACCAATATCTACTTGCCTCCATTGCCTTTGCATTTTTGATGATTTTATGGTTGGTGATTTTTGAAGCGATAAAAAAAATCCTGCCAGAGCTTTGTAAAAAATGGATAAAAGCCTCTCAATCATGAAAAATTTTCTGCGGCTAATTTTAGAATATTTAAATGGCGATTTTGCTTATAAAAATTATCTCAAACGTAGTGCTGCCAATTCTCCACAAGAAAAAATCATGGATAAAAAATCTTTCTTGCACCATCGACAAAAATGCAAATGGCGTAATGTAAATCGCTGTTGTTGACTATCTTCAGGAAAATTCGCGAGAAAAATTAGAATATATTAAGATAGAGACGCCTTTCCTAATAAGCGCTAAACAATCTCACCAACCAAGCTGCTTGGCCTTGCTTTCAGGATTCTCACTTCCGCAATTTGGCCAAAATATTGCTGAGCTTTTTGCTGCTCAACTTCTACAATTACAGATTGCAACCACGGTGATTTACCCCAAAGCTGAATAGTTGATTTCTCAGAATCTTTACCTGATTTCGGCGCCTCTTTTTCGAATAAAATCTGCATAGTTTGATTCTCAAATTTCTGATTAAAGGCACTCTGCTGTTCTGTGAGAAGCTTTTGTAGAGCGGCTAGACGTTCATCTTTTACTTTTTCTTCAATTTGAATTTTGGCATCAGCAGCTGGAGTTCCAGGGCGCAGAGAATATTTAAAAGAGTAGCATTGAGCAAAGCCAATTTGGCGCACTAAATCCATAGTGTCTTCAAAATCCTTATCACTTTCACCTGGAAAACCCACGATAAAATCAGAAGATAAACCCATATCAGGCCTTGCTGCTCTAAGCTTTTCAATGGTTTTAAAATAATCCTGACGGGTATGTTTGCGATTCATCCCCTTTAACACTGCATTAGACCCAGATTGCACTGGCAAGTGGAGGAATGGCATTAGTTTATCAATATCACGATGCGCAGAAATTAAATCATCTGACATATCGCGCGGGTGAGAAGTTGTATAACGAATGCGCTTAACTTGGGGAATTGTAGCAACACGCTCAATAAGACGCGCCAAGTTGCTTGGATTTCCTCCTTCATCAAGACCATGATAGGCATTTACATTTTGGCCCAGAAGATAAATCTCGCTCACGCCTTGATCGACAAGCCTTTTTGCATCATCAAGAATTTTTGCAACTGGCCGCGAATATTCAGCACCGCGAGTATAGGGCACTACACAAAAAGTGCAGAATTTATCGCAACCTTCTTGCACAGTAACGAAGGCACTGGCACCAACGCCGGCCTTGCTCTGTGGTAAAATATCAAATTTATCATTAGGGGTAAAATCCAGATTGATCTGTTTCTTTTTGTCGCGAACTACCTTTCCAACTAAGTCTGGTAGGGTTTGATAGCTTTCTGGTCCAACTATAATATCAACAACTTTTGACCTTTTAAAAATTTCTTCGCCTTCCGCTTGAGCCACACAACCCGCTACTGCCACAATCATTTCCCCGCCATCTTCGCGTTTTTTTTCTTTATGTGGGCGAAGGCGGCCTAAATCAGAAAAAAGTTTTTCCGAAGCTTTTTCACGAATATGGCAAGTGTTGATGATGACCATATCAGCGCCTTCTGGCGTTTCAGAAGTTTCATAGCCCACAGCGTTCATTAAATCTTGCATCCGATCAGAATCATAAACATTCATCTGACAACCATAAGTTTTAATATGTAATTTTTTGGTCATTTTTTCCAAGCAGTAATTGTGATAATTTCGAAGGTGGCTGTAACATCTCCATCCTTAGTTCCGTAGAGCTTGCGATAATTTTGCAAAATTCTTTCGAGTAATTTTTTTGTGAAAAACCGCCGCGAGCGTTGGTGCATTATATTCCCCTGCCCCATCATTTTCAAATCTTTTAACAGATTTAGAGGATCAGAATAATTAATTTCGATTTTTTCAAAATCAGAAATTGGATTTTGGAAGCCAGCCTTCATCAGCAAATTGGCTGCGGTTTTAACATCAATCGTTGGTGGCATTCGAGGAGAAATTCCCCCGTAAATTTCGTTTTCACTAATATATAAAACATCCGCAAGCTCACGCAAATTTTCTTCTCCAAAAAAGCTGCCGATAAAGACACTCCCTGGCCTCAGGGCATCTTTAACTTGCAGTAAGAATTGAGGAATTTCGTTTATATAATGAAAATTGAGATTGCTTAGAATTAAGTCGAAAGATTCGGGCCCTATAGGCAAAATTTCTTCATCATCAATATTTTGGAACTTGGCCTTAGACCCTTCAGAAACAAGGTCGGCCAAATATCTATCCAGCGCTCCAATTTCCAAAATATCATCAAATTCACGATTTAAAAACTTCACATTTTCAGCAATTCTATTTGCAACTTCATGATGCAAAAAATTATGATTAGAAAAGTTTTTTGCTGCGCGCGCCTTATTCTGGCGCAGTAAATCACGATCGAATAATTTTTCTTTAGTCACCACAAATGAAAATTTTTGAAATTTTTTTTCCAAGCCACTGCGTCTCCTGTGAGAAAATAATCAGCAAGGATGCCCTATTTTGTAGCAATTGTTGGCCAAAATTGCAATTCATAAGCGAACCAAAATGCACAATTTGCTCTTATCCGTTTGAAGCGGAACCAGGCCAGAAGACAGTGTTGGCCTTATGCGGCAGATGTTTAGAAAAGCGTCCACATTATGACAAATCAGTTACAATTTTTTGTTACAATAATTTGCTAAAAAAAATTATCGGTGATTTGAAATATCGCGATCAAACTTTTTTGGCCAAAAAATTTGCCCGAATTTTATTTGAAAAAAGCCAAGAGGAAATTAGCGATTGTGACTTGCTGGTTGCGGTTCCGCTGCATTTTAAAAGACTAAGAAAAAGAAAATTTAACCAGGCCGTTTTGTTGGGCAAAAATATATTAAAACAGGCGCGTCTAATTAATGAAAACATCGAATTTTATCCTGATCTTTTGTTGCGTAATAAATATACCCGCGCCCAGGTAGAGCTTAAGAAGAAAGAGCGCGAAAAAAATTTGCGGCGTGTTTTTTCAGTCAAAGAAAAATATTGCGATTTGCTTAAAGGAAAAAAAATTTTGTTGCTTGATGATGTAGCAACCACAGGCGCTACGCTGGATAATTGTGCGAAAGAATTGAAAAGAAATGGAGCTAAAGAAGTTGTGGCAGTAACGATTGCAAAAACTGTTCTTAATTAATCACACAAAAAATAAAGGCGGTGCCGCCATAGATACGTAAATCTAGCTGGCGCAAAAAATCGAGATTTTTTAGCTTTTGTTTTTGTTTTGATGAAAGTTCAACCACAATTAAAGTTTTCTCACTCAGCCAATTTTTTTCTTTCAACCTTTTAATTATTTCGGGGTAGTCTTCATCATATGGTGGATCAATAAATATAAGGTCAAAGCCCTTATTATTTTCCGGCAACCTTTTGGCATCATAACACAAAATCTCTATCACATCTCCCACTTTTAAAAGCTCAGAATTTGCTTTCGCCAATTCTAAATGTTTGCGATTATTATCTATTAAAACTGCAGATTTCGCACCGCGAGATAAAGCTTCAAAGGCAACAGCTCCACTACCGCAACATAGATCTACAATTCTACTACCATCAATTTCAAAACCGATTTCTTTAATAAACTTCGCTGATGATAAAATATTAAATAAGGCTTGGCGGCTTTTGTCAGTTGTAGGGCGCAGCGATTTTAGATGCTCTGATTTTGCTAAATTTTTTCCCCGAAATTTTCCAGCGACTATTCTCATTTTATTTTTTTGCTGAAAGTTTTCTCATTGGATCAGCATAGTAAACACCAAGCAATTTCACATTTTTAGAAAAAAATCCCAATTCTTCTAAAGATAGAGCGACATTTTTTTGGTTCGGATGACCTTCAATAGAAATGAAAAATTTTGCTTTTTCTGACGCCCCGCCTGGGATATAACTTTCTAATTTTATCATGCTAACGCCATTTGTAGCAAAGCCACCAAGGGCCTTGTAGAGCGAGCCGGGAATGTTTCGGATAGTAAATAAAAGCGCTGTAATTACGGATGCAATTTTGGGATCAACCTCGGCGGGCTCTTTGGCAATAACGATAAAAATTGTTATATTGTCGCCATTATCTTGCATATTTTCTTTAAGAATTTTTAAACCATAAAGATCAGCCGCCATCTTAGAACATAAAGCTGCCTTGCTTTTATCACCATTTGTAGCAACGAATTTTGCTGCCTCTGCGGTGTTAGAAAATTCACGAATTTTTACATTCAATTTACGCAAATTATTTTGGCACTGCATCAAAGCCTGGGGATGAGATAAAATTTCTTTTATATCCTCAAGACTTGTTCCTTCTATTCCAGCAAGATTATGTGTTACTGGGAAAAAATGCTCAGCAATGATTGAAACTTCCCTTTCTTGCAACAAATTATGAATTTCAGAAACACGCCCAGCGTAGGAATTCTCTAGCGGAATCATGCCATAAGCAGCCTGGCCGCTTTCAACTGACTGAAAAACGTCAAAAAAAGTTGGAAACGATATTGCTTCAAAATCAGGATAAAATTTTTGACAAGCAAGGCTGGAGTTAGCTCCTTCTGTACCTTGGAAGGCGATGATTTTTTTCATAAGGATTAATTGACATTCGAATTGGGGACGCGGATAATTGGCCGCCAATCCAACAAAATCAATATCTTATGTCAAAAAAATGGGCTCCAAATTCCTGGAGAGATTTCCCTATAAAACAACAGCCAACTTACGAAAACCAAGCAGAATTGAAACAAGTAGAGAGCAGATTAGCCAGCTTTCCCCCTCTTGTTTCCTTTGATGAAGTTAAAAAATTAAAATCAGAGCTTGCACAAGTTGCGGAAGGCAAAGCTTTCCTGTTGCAGGGCGGAGATTGTGCTGAAAGCTTTACTGAATTTTCTCACGGTAATCTAAAAAGCTTTTTTCGCACTATCATGCAAATGACAATTGCTTTGATGTATGGCCTACAAAAGCCTATCGTTAAAGTGGGAAGAATTGCAGGACAATATGCCAAGCCCAGATCAGAGCCACATGAAACTATTGATGGAGTGATGCTGCCAAGTTATCGCGGCGATATAATCAATGGCATTAACTTCAATGAAAAAACCAGAGCCGCTGACCCAAAACGCCTTATTGAATCTTATTTTTATTCTGCTGCCTCTTTAAATTACCTACGTAGCCTTGCTTTAGGTGGTTATGGGAATTTACGAAAAGTAAATCAATGGAATGAAGAATTCGCGCACAGCCTGGTCAGTAAAAAAAATGCTGAAGCAGTAATTGCAAAAATTACCGAAACTTTAAGTTTCATGAAGGCTTGTGGTTTCGATGTTGAATCCCTCCCACAGCTTACAACCGCCAGCTTTTTCAGCTCTCATGAAGCATTGCTTTTAAATTACGAAGAGGCCTTTATTCGTAAACATGGTAATGACAAATTTTATGACCTAAGCGCGCACATGTTGTGGATTGGCGATCGCACCCGCCATCCTGATGAGGCACATGTTGAATTTATGCGTGGTATTGCTAACCCAATTGCCTTCAAGGTAGGGCCTTCAATTTCCAAAGACGAATTATTGAAATTACTCGATATTTTAAATCCAGAAAACGAAGCCGGCCGCATCACACTTATTTCGCGCATGGGTAAAAATAAAGTTGAAGAGTTTTTACCACCGTTGGTTAAAGCAGTAAAAGAAACAGGGCACAAAGTTATCTGGTCTTGCGATCCAATGCATGGCAATACAATCAAATCATCAAACGGCTATAAAACGCGTAGGTTTGATGATATTTTAAGCGAAATAAAATCTTTCTTCAAAATTCATAAAGCCCTTGGAACTAATGCGGGCGGCGTTCATTTCGAAATGACTGGTCAGGATGTTACAGAATGCTTGGGAGGCAACCAACAAATCAGCGAGCTTAATTTACAAGATCGTTATCATACTCATTGCGATCCTCGCTTGAATTCCTCTCAAAGCGTTGAGCTGGCTTTCATGATCGCGCAAGATTTGCTAAATTAAAATATGAAAAAACACGGCACAGTCGCCATAGTTGGCGCTCCTAATGCAGGAAAATCAACACTTACCAATGCTTTATTAGGGCAAAAGCTTTCTATAGTTTCACCGAAAGTTCAAACAACGCGTAATTCTATTAAGGCCATTGTGATTGAAGAGGAAACCCAACTTATTGTGATTGATACTCCCGGAATTTTTATTCCACGCGACGATAAAATTCTGGAACGTGTTATTGTTAAATCCGCTTGGCACGCTCTTCGCGACGCTGATCATGTCTGCCTTTTGATTGATGCAACAGTTGGTTTTAACCCAGAAAATTCACGCATCGCCCAAGATTTAAAAAAAGAAAATCTAGAGCCTACAATCATCATCAATAAAATTGATTTGGTTAAAAAATCAGCGTTGTTGGAAATTATGGCAAACGCTGCGGCTCTTGGCTTCATAGACATTTTATTTACTTCTGCTGAAAACAAAGATGGCGTTGAAGAATTGAAAAAATTTCTTTGCGATAAATGCTCACATCCTGGGTGGTCTTATGACGAAGACCAAATCACCGATGCGCCGATGCGCTTTATCGCTAGTGAAATCACTCGTGAAAAATTATTCTTAAAACTCAACCAAGAACTGCCCTACTCTCTAACCGTTAAAACAGATTCTTACGAAATGCTGGGCAAAAGTGAAATTAAAATTCATCAAACAATTTTTGTTTTGAAAGAAAGCCAAAAAAGCATCATCCTTGGAAAAAATGGCTCTATGATTAAACAAATCGGCCTTGAGGCGCGCCGCGATATTTCAGAAATCGCCGGCGCCAATGCTCATCTTTTTTTATTTGTTAAGGTGAAAAAAAATTGGATGAATGACTTGGAGAGCTATGAAACCGTTGATGTGGAGAAACTGCCGCGGAAAAAATAATAACCAAATAAATACTACCATAATATGTCTTCAACAATTGACCAAAATGAAGTAGAAAAATTCTCTCGTATTGCAGATGAGTGGTGGAATGAAAGCGGTAAATTCAAGCCTTTACATAAATTTAACCCATGCCGCATTGCTTTTATAAAAAATAAAATTGAAGAGCATTTTGCAGGTGCGGATTTTCAATTTAAAAATTTAAAAATTCTTGATATTGGCTGCGGAGGAGGCCTTGTGGCTGAGCCATTTGCCAGAGTGGGAGCAAAAGTAACGGCAATTGATGCCTCAGAAAAAAATATTCAAGTGGCTAAAATCCATGCGGAAAAATCCGGTCTTATAATTGATTATCTTTGCACCAGCGCCGAAAAATTAGCAGAAAAACCCGAAAAATTTGATATAGTCCTGGCCCTTGAAATTATTGAGCATGTGGCCGATGTAGAAAACTTTATTAAGAGTTGCTCTAACTTACTACAACCCGGGGGTTTGTTATTTATCGCTACAATAAATCGTAATTTAAAATCTTTGGCTCTGGCTAAAATTGCCGCTGAATATATATTGCGCTGGCTCCCCGTTGGAACTCATGATTGGAAAAAATTTTTAAAACCTTCGGAAGTAAATTTTTATGTTGAAAAAGCTGGGCTAAAACTTTTATCTCTTGCCGGGTTTAGCTATAATATTCTCACCGACCAATGGAGAGAAAATGCCGATTTGGATGTGAATTACGCAGCGGTTTTTCTAAAGTAAATAAATCTCCTAATAGACACCATTATCCTATTTTCAGGCTTTTAGTTACTGGCCTATCTAGTGGCCTTATCTCCGAAGGAGCAGCTTTGGCAGATGGTGCTTCTTCTCTCTTAGTTTCTAGCTCTTCTTCCCTTGATCTTTTTGAACCACTAAAACCAGTTAGATCATGCCTTAACTCTTCCAACTCACCTGCCTTACTATGTTCCTCAGCCTCTGTTTTTTGTGCCCTTTGTCTTTCCTCTTTTACTTTAATAATCTCTTCTTCTGTTATGGGGTTATAAGGATTTTTTGCATTTATCCCTGCAATTATCTGGGACTTAAGTTCCGCATAATTTTCAGGAAGCTCTGCGACTAATAACAAAGCTGTTTCACGATTAAGACTATATATAACCCCAGTCGCGTTTAAGAGAAAGTTCTTGCATCCAGCGCATTCAAGTTTTT
>CAZCWN010000046.1:0-8106 GCA_964502375.1 uncultured Rhizobium sp.
GTAATTATTTTTACCTGACGCCGAATCGAGCCGGATTTTATGAGGCGACTAATGAAATGCTTAAATGATGAGGACCAGGTAAACCACAATGCGTCCTGTGCTAATGAATTTTTGCGATGATGATGTGGTAATTTTGTTTTTACAAATGCCTTAGCCATATTAAGCGATCATAGTGAATAAAAGATGTTCTATAGAATTTCATTATGTACTGTAAATGAATTATAAAAAAGATCTTTGTATTATAACAAGTAATTCAAGTGGCATTTAATAACTATTTTACAATAAACTGTGATGTTGACAAAGTTTTAAAGAGAGGTGTTATGCATCACGGATTTGTAAAGAAATTATTAATTGTGACCATATTGTATATATTTTAGGCAGCAAAAATTATTAATTTTGATGGTGGCAGAATCAAAAAAGGCGCCCGTGCTGACTTAACGCTGATTGATATTGATAGTGAATGGATAATTGATTCACAAAAATTTTACAGCAAAACAAAAAACTCTCCTTTTGATGGTTTTAAGGTTAAGGGCAGGGCAGTTATAACCATTGTTGCCGGAAAAAGAGTTTTTGTTTATGAGTAAGTTAGAACTTCTTTCTGGCTATATACCTTCAATTTCCTTTCTTTAAAACTTTCCTAAATTTATTAGACCTAACTTTTTCAAGTTTAATCCAATGAAAAACTAAACAGTTTTTCAAAAATTATTAGGATTGCGAGCCGCCATAATATCAAGAATTTTTATCATTTATGTTTGAGTATTTTATCAAAGGCGTAGTTCTTGGTTTTTACATTGCCGCTCCTATTGGGGTAATTAGTATTCTTTATATAAGAAGAAGTTTGCAGAAGGGGAAATTATCAGGAATAGTTTCTGCAGCTGGTGTTACTACAGCAGAAACTTTTTATGCCATTGTGGCGATCTATGGCCTGTCATTCATCTCTGATTTTCTTATCCAATGGAAATTTTGGCTTCAGCTTTGTGGCGGTATTTTTATGCTGGTGATAGGAATTAAATCAATTGCCAACCCAACAAAGTCAATGGTCAAGGTAAATAATAAATATGATCTGGTTTTCGATTATTTCTCAATTGCCTTTTTATCGCTCCTAAATCCGTTAGCTATTATTGGATTTATTGTAGTTTTTGCTAGCATTGGAGCAGGAGATTTTAATCTCGAAGCCTACCAATCTCTTACTATGGTTCTTGGGTTTGCCTGCGCCTCCTTTTGTTATTGTTTAGCCCTGATCCTTATTGCTAGTTTGGTTAGAAAAAGATTTAAAACTAATGATGCAGATTTGATTAAGATGCTGAACCAAATGTCGGGAGTTATTATTGTACTATTTACTATTGCTATACTTTCCGTGGCTTTATTAAAAAATTAATTAGGGCTACTGGTCTGACTGGTATTCAAAAATAAATTTTAAACAGCTTTTCTTCTAAAATGGCGCCAAAAATTTTTATTATCGCTGGTTCTGATCCAAGTGGAGGAGCCGGAATACAAGCTGACTTAAAAGTTGCTACCGCAAATAAAGTTTATGCGGCAGCGGCAGTTACTTGTTTAACAGCCCAAAATACTCAAAAAGTTTTTGCAATTCATAATCCTCCCATTGATTTTTTGCGCCAACAAATTGAAGTAGTTTTTGATGATATTGCTTTTGGTGCAGTAAAAATTGGTATGCTTGGAACTGTTGAAGTCATTGAGTGCGTGGCTGATGTTTTAAGCAAGAAAATTAAAAAAGTTCCGTTGGTTCTTGATACTGTTATGGTAGCAACTTCTGGTGACTTGTTGTTAGAAAAAAAAGCGATCAATTCTCTAAAGAGTCAGCTAATTAGCCGCGCTTACCTTGTTACTCCTAATATTTATGAGGCAGAAATTTTAACTGGTCTAAAAATAAGAAACCTTTCTGACATGCAGCTAGCAGCTAGCAAAATCAAGGATATAGGGGCAAAAAATGTTTTGATAAAAGGTGGGCACTTAAATTTTTCTGATGGAAAAATTCACAATATTTTGTTCGATGAAAAAAATAAAATTCATCACATTAGCAACAAAAAGGTTGGTACTAAAAGCCTTCATGGGACAGGATGCTCATTGGCTTCAGCCATTGCCTGCAATTTGGCAAAAAAAATGGAATTAGTGAAAGCAGTACGAGCAGCGAATGCTTATGTTTATCGCGCTATTGTTAAAAATCTGAAAGTGGGTAAAGGGAGTTTAGTGTTACAGCATTTTTAACTTTTACCTAGTGTTTAACCTTGTGCGCTAAGAGATAGGAGAGGGGCAGAGATTCTAGTTAACTAATTTTTTTTAAAGTCATTTAAGTTGTTTCTAATTTCTTCCAATCGCATCTTTTGTTTTCCAGTTTTATCAAAATTCTTTTCATCGAGCCATTGTTCAAGGGCCTTTTTGCATTTTGGCCATTCACTATCGATAATAGAGAAGTAAACAGTATCACGGCTCCGTCCCTTAACTATCATGTGTTGGCGAAAGGTTCCTTCTTCAACAAATCCAAAACGTCGCGCCGCTTTTTTTGAAGCTTCATTTTTTGAATCGCATTTCCATTGCAATCTGCGATAATGTAAATCGTCAAAAGCATGGCGGAGCATGAGATAAACCGCCTCGCTAGTAATTCTGGTTTTTTGTATTTGTGGAGAAAAGAAAATTCCTCCTAATTCAATGGTGGCATCTTCAATGCTGCATTCTTTGAAACATAAGGCCCCAAGCGCTTTTTCGGATTTTAAATCGATTACCGAATAATAATATCGAACTTCGTGATTTTCGCAGATTTTAAGCCAGTTGCGAAATTGTGTTTCATCATCCCAGGGGCCATTTAGTAAATAAGTCCAGATCTCTTCATGTTTTCCTACTGAAAGCCATAATGATTCGCCGTATGCCGCCTCGCTTAAGGGCTCGAGGCGGCAATATTTTCCGCTTAAAATTAATTTCTGCGGTAGCGATTTGGCTTTTTTTGGCATCAATTAAAATCCATAATTCTTCACCAAAAGTTCGGCGATTTGTACGGCGTTTAGTGCCGCACCTTTTCTTAAATTGTCAGCAACAACCCATAATGACAGACCGTTCTTAATTGAAGGATCTTTTCTGAGCCTTGAAACAAAAACTGGGTCTTGGGTTGATACTTCGGCTGGTGTAGCGAAAACCATTTCTTGCGGGCGATCTAAGAGTAAGACGCCTTCTGCTTTTTCCAAAGCCTGTCTGGCTTGGTTAACGGAAATAGGGTTTTCAAACTCAACATTTACTGCTTCTGAGTGGCAATTAAAAACAGGAACGCGCACACAAGTTGCTTCTACCTCAATCTCTTGCCCCATAATTTTTTTAGTTTCAACCTTCATTTTCCATTCTTCTTTAGTTGCGCCATCTTCCATAAAGACGTCAATCTGCGGAATAACGTTGAAGGCAATTCTTTTGCTGAATTTTTTTGGCTCCATTATTTGGTTATGATAGATTTTTTTGGTTGAATCATAAAGTTCATCCATAGCCTCTTTACCAGCGCCAGAAGTAGCTTGATAAGTTGCCACCACTATACGTTTTACTTTGGCTAAATCGTGTAAAGGCTTTAGGGCAACTACCATTTGAATAGTTGAACAATTAGGATTGGCGATGATTCGACGCTTTTTATAATCGCCAATTGCCTCTGGGTTTACTTCTGGAACAACTAATGGAATATCTTTTTCCATGCGAAAATGTGAAGTGTTGTCGATCACTATACAACCTTGTTCTGCAGCTCTTGGAGCATGCATAGCAGAAACTTTTCCTCCGGGCGAAAAAAGGCCAATTTTTGTGCCTGTAAAATCAAAATCATCTAGTGCCTGAACAGTTAATTCCTTATTACCATAAGAAACTTTTTTACCCACAGAATTGCGCGAAGCCAGCGCTACAACTTCATCAGCAGGAAATTTTCTTTCTGCTAAAATATTTAAAATTTCACGACCAACATTTCCGGTTGCGCCGGCAACTGCGATTTTACGACGAGACATAAATTATTTTCGATTTTAGATTAAAGGGTTTATAGTTTTGGAGCCTGTCTTCAAAGGGTGCCACCGATTAAAAAGTGTTACCTTAAGCTTGTCTTCGGGTGTTAGCGGGGCACACAAAGCCAGGCTCATTATGACTTTCTTTAAAGAGCCAATTAGAATTCATAAACCAAAAATTAAAAAATGAAAAAGTTTTTCTTAATAGCAGGTGAGGCCTCTGGAGATTTGCTTGGCAGCAAGTTGATCAGGGAATTAAAATTGCAAAATCCGCAAAGTGAATTCAGGGGGGTTGGCGGAAAACTAATGCAAGAGCAGGGGCTTATTTCAATTTTTCCTATGGAAGAGCTTTCGGTTATGGGTTTCTTGGAAATTGTGCCGCACATTCCGAAATTGCTACGTCGAATTAATCAAACTGTTGAAACTATTACTACAGAGAAACCTGATTTTGTGATCACAATTGACTCACCTGATTTTTGTTTTCGGGTGATGAAAAAATTGCAAGGTCAAAATGTTTTTAAAAAGATTCATTTAATTGCCCCATCAGTTTGGGCTTATCGCGAGAACAGAGCGAAAAAAATTTCAAAACTTTATGATTTACTTCTAGCGATCTTGCCTTTTGAGCCTCCTTATTTTGAGAAGTACGGGCTAAAGACAGTTTATATAGGGCACCCGATTACTGAAAATGCGCCCAACTTTGAAGAAAAAAACCGTATTAATTCTGAATTTAGAAAAAAATATGCCATTAAAAATGATGATATTTTGATCTGTATTACAGCTGGTAGCAGAAGAGGAGAGGTAGAAAAAATTTTCCCAGAATTTATTGGAGCAGTTAATTTTTTGGCTGAAAAAAAGTCTAATTTGAAAGTGGTAATTCCTTTAATTGATAAGACACGTGATTTGGTCTGTGAAATGGCAAAGAGGCTAAAAGTAGAATTTTTTTTAATCGAAAAAGAAGAAAAAGCCTCCGCTTTTTTTGCTGTTGATTTGGCTTTGGCTAAATCCGGTACTAACACTCTTGAGTTCTCGCTTTATCATATTCCCATGCTCATTGCTTACAAAGTTAACTCCCTTACTTATTCTTTGCTGAAAATGATGGTGAAAATCAAATATGCCAATTTGATAAATTTAGTCCTAAATCGTGAAGTAATTCCAGAAATGCTCCAAGATAATTGCCAGGCAAAAAAGATAGCTATGCTCTTAGATAAATTAATCACGGATAAAAATTATTGTGAGAAGCAGATTTCTGAAAGCCTAAAGGTTTTACAAGTTATGGGAGTGGGAAGCAAAGAAAATCCGAGTCAAAAGGCGGCGATGGAAATTCTCAAATTAAAGTAAATGCATTTTACTATGACTGACCAAAAATTAAAAACCCGCCGATACCAAAATATGGTATGATATTATTCGTAGGGATAAGAATTTTTGCCCCATAAGATATATTATGTAAAATAAATAATAATGTAAAAAGGTAAATAAATAAAGCCTCTCTAATGCGCACAGTGATTTGGTTGAGCATAGAAAAGATAAATTCCGCAAAAGTTTTTTGACTTTTTAAACAGCTATTTGCTACATTGCGTCTCCCAAATTTTACTTTTTAGATTTTCTACTTTGGGCTTTTTGGTCAAGGAAGGTTTGGTAATTCAACTTAAGCTTTCCTTGGCCAAATTTTTTGTGGCCAATTTTTGGCTTTTTTAAAGGTACAATCTTATGCCTCTGTGGCGGAATTGGTAGACGCGATAGACTCAAAATCTGTTGTCCCTTGGGACGTGTCCGTTCGAGTCGGACCAGAGGTACCATACTTAATTTAAACAAGTGCTAAACTTTGTCGATTTTGCTAAAGCTGCCTTTCTTGGTATTATTGAAGGGTTGACTGAGTTTCTTCCCGTTTCTTCTACTGCGCACTTGCTGATTTCTTCTTATCTCATCGACTTTCAATCAGTTAAAAATAATCTTTTTGAAATCGTCATACAGCTTGGTGCAATTCTGGCTATATGCGTTCTTTATCGTCAGAAAATTTTTTCCGTTGTTTATAATTTAAAACAACAAAGCGAACAAAAATTTATTATAAACCTACTTTTGGCTTTCACGCCTGCAGCCATAATTGGCGCGGCATTGCATGGATTTATTAAAAAATTTCTTTTTTCAAATTTAGTTATCGCAATAGCATTAATTTTAGGTGGCATTATTATGATTATCATAGATCGTAAACCTAAAAAAGCCCAAGTTCACGAGCTTGATAATATTACACCAATTAATGCTTTTTGCATTGGATTATTTCAATGTTTGGCTATGATTCCTGGCGTTTCTAGATCAGGCGCCACAATAATTGGAGGGCTACTTCTTGGCTTTGATAGAAAAGTTGCGGCAGAATTTTCTTTCTTTTTAGCGATTCCCACCATTGCTGCTGCCAGTATTTTTGACTTATTGCAAAATTATTCAGAACTTAATGTAACTAACATTGAAATTATTCTAGTTGGACTACTTACTTCTTTCTTTTCATCAATTTTAGTAATTAAATGGTTCATAAAGTTTGTAAGCAAAAATAACTTTATACCATTTGGCATATACAGGATTCTGCTTGGAAGTGTTGTCTTATTTTTCATATTTTAGCTTTTGTTGACATGTCAAGCAAACAACAAACTCAGGAGAGGTTTGCCATAAGATTTGGCCTTGGAGCCATTAAAGCTGTTGGTTTCAATGCCATGGAAACTGCTGTAAGAGAACGAGAAAATAATGGAAAATTCACTGATATCTATGATTTTGCTTCTCGCCTTGATCCACGATCAATCAATAAAAAGTCCATTGAGGCCTTAGCTAAGGCTGGTGCTTTCGATACTATACAAAAAAACCGACGCCAGATTGCTGAATCTTTTGATATTCTTGCCTCTTATGCCGCGGAAAAAAGTAATGAAGCGAACTCAAATCAGATGAGTTTATTTGGCGGACTTGCTGAGGCTAATGTTAAGCCAGAGTTAAAAAAAGTTGAGGACTGGAGCAAGACTGAGCGTCTTCGCAAAGAATTTGAGGCTTTTGGATTTTTCTTAAATGAACACCCTCTTGATGAAAATATTTCTGATCTAAAAAAGCGAGGCGTTATTTTTGTAGATAAACTTGAAAATGATGAACTGGGAGACGGTTATATAGTAAAAATGGCCGGCATTGTCGCTGCTAGTAAACACCGCTCTAGTTCGCGGGGGCGGTTTGCTTATTTAACGATTTCTGATCCTTTTGGTATTTTTGAAGCGATGATTTTTGACGAAGCTTTAATTACCTCGGCGCGCGATATTTTGGCTGATGGTAGCGCTGTGGCGCTCGAATGCTTAATTCGCAAAGATGAAGGCGGGACAAGAATTTTAATTCGCGACGTAAAAAAATTGGATGATTTTATTAAAATCACCAAACCCGCAGAAAAGGACTTTGAAGATATTAGAAAACAAATAACTCGGCAAAAAAATCGTGATTTTAATGGCGACTATCAGAATAAAAAAGATAGTGGCGGAAACAATTCCAAAGCTGATTTAAAGCTACAAACATCTACGCCTTTACCTATAGTGGAAAAAAAAATATTCCCTCAAGTTGAAATTAAAATTAAAGATCGTATTCCCATTTTTTCCATTAAGGCCCTGCTCTCTCAATGCCTAGCCGTAAGCAATGCAGAAAAATATAGCAAAGTTTTTATCTCGGTTATTGATAAAAATAAAATTTCTAAAGTTGAGTTAATGCAAAAATATTCTCTAAGTGATCTTGACGCTGTGATGCTGGGTAAAATTGCGGGAGTAATTGGAGTCAGAACTTATGATTTTGAAAGTTAAAAATCATCCTTATTTGTTGCTGTATTATATCAAATAAAGCTGAAAGCGGCTAAGGCGAATGTGAAGCTAGTCTTTAATCAGCATTAGCAAAATGGTGACTTAAAGCACGGCCATAGTTAGAAAAAATTCCGGTTTTATCCCTGATCCTAATCTTATATTTTTTTAAAATAACACTCGCAGCCTGATATTCTGCATCTGGTCCGAATGCTCGCCGTTCACCACGGAAAGTAATTTGTTTTGAGAAATAGTTTGAGTGTCTAAAAAAATTATTTTTCTTTAAAAAGTCACCATCTTCTTCATTTATATCTTTAAAG
>CAZCWN010000046.1:8116-13340 GCA_964502375.1 uncultured Rhizobium sp.
AGTAGATTTCCAGATTTGCTACTCCACGAATTTTATTGTCTTCATCCAGCACTAAATCAACGGCATAGTGCAATTTAGATTTATTCTTCCACGATAATAATGACTTGATTTCTTCTAATTTAACCCGGTTTGGGAAATCGATCGTATAATAATATTGCTGCCCAAAAAAAACGATATTTTCGTCATTTTTAGACAGTAAAAAATCGGAAATTATATCATCGTAATAAGTTTGGTCCTTAAGTACTTTGATTGAGCAAGCTGTAAGTAAGGCTGCCAAAACTAGAACTAGAATAACTTTTTGAAATAATTCTTTCTTTAGAAACATTATATAAAAAGCATGGCGTTAAAATATTGCAGCCAACATGAAAGGTTAGAAAGAAATTTTGCAAAGATGGTTCCACAATTTGTTGCTAATTGGAGCCCTAATTGAAGGGATTAAGAATAAAACTTGCTAAAAAATTTTTAGACTGAAAAAAACGCTTAAGCATTTAGCTGTGGCGTCCTTTTACTAAAGCAATTTGGGTTAAAATTTATGAATAAGTCAGTGCCATTAAAACAAGAAAATGACTTCAAAGACCTACCTCCAGAGACACTAAGAATTTTGGGGATTTTAGATAAGATAGAAGAGCACACAGCCAGGCTTAGAAGCGAACTAATGCAAGAGCTCAAATCCCAAGGTAGCGAAAAAAACGTTGGCTCAATTCATATCAAGCTCGACAGCGTTTAATCCAATTTATTTTTAACGCTATTTTTAAAATTTTTTGCCTCAGAAATTTTGTTCGCAAGGCCAATACCAATCAAAAGATTAACGGAAAAAACCACAAAAATGCTTACCATAATAACCAATAGTTCATTCAGTAACGTGCTTTTTAGCGCTAATAGAATAAATAAAATGACAAAGCTGCTGTAAGCAATCGATAAGCAAGAAATTTTTTGCACATATTCTTGAAAAAAGAAAAGCCCAAAAACTCCCGCTAAACAAAGAAAAATAAGCAATCCTTGGATTATTAAATAATTAAGTGTCATATGAAAAAAATTCAGAAAATTCTATTTGTTTTTTTTCTATCAGCCACTTTCCAACTCGCAATTTTAAATTTTGCTAAAGCTGAGATTATTGACATTCAAAACGAAGAAAAAATTTTTGGGGATTGGAAAGTTTTTTGTGAAAGCGATGTAATGATGGATATTTCGCATTGTAAGCTTGCTTCTAAATTTTATGAAAACACAGCAGTAATAACCATTGAACCAAATGCAAAATCCTTAACTCAATTATTTATAGTTATTCCCCAGGTAGAAATTGGCAGCTTTGTTAAAATTCGTATTGATAAAAATGATCTAATCCTTTCCAAAACTATAAATAGCAAAGATTTTGGTCTTATTCCTCTTAATGAAGAGCAAAAAAACACTCTATATAGGCAAATTAAAAGTGGTGACTTTTTGTTCTTTCGTTTTAGCGTTCGCGGCTCTGAAAAAGAGATCACTACTAAAATAAATCTTAAAGATTTCAGAAACGCCCTCAGTTATTACAATTCCAAAATTTCGAAATAATCCTTTATATATGACCATTCGTATTGCAATAAACGGCCTTGGAAGAATTGGCCGCTGTGTTACTCGCGCAATTTTTGAGAATCCACAATATAAAGATATTGAGCTTGTGGCAGTAAATGGCCCTGCCCCTGCTGAAACTCATAAACATTTGTTGAAGTATGATTCAATCCATGGCCGTTTTTCAAAAACTGTAGAAGCAACGGAAGATGCGCTCATTATCGATGGCAAGAAAATAAAACTTCTTGCGGAAAGAGATCCAAAAAAATTGCCTTGGAAGGAATTGAAAATTGATGTGGTTTTAGAATGTACGGGAGTTTTTACTAAATTCGATGATGCCCGCCAACACATACTTGCTGGTGCTAAAAAAGTTATAATTTCTGCCCCGGCCAAAGAAGACTCTGCCAAAACAATCGTTTATGGTGTTAACGATGAAAATTTACAAAGCAGCGATGAAGTTATCTCAGTTGGCTCTTGCACTACTAATTGCTTAGCTCCACTGGCTAAAGCTTTGAATGATGCAATTGGAATTGAAAAAGGTTTCATGACCACAGTGCACGCCTATACTAATGATCAAAATATCGTCGATAATTCTCATAAAGATTTGCGCCGCGCCAGGGCCTGCGCTATGTCAATGATTCCAACTTCAACCGGTGCTGCTAAGGCTATTGGTTTGGTACTTCCGGAATTAAAAGGTAAATTAGATGGTGGCGCGATACGCGTGCCAACTGCCAATGTTTCAATGGTTGACTTAAATTTTATTGCTAAAAGGCCAACTTCTGTTGAGGAAGTTAATGACACTATGAAAAAAGCTGCAGCAGGTAGGATGAAAGAAGTTCTTCAGATTGTTTCAGAGCCTCTAGTTTCAATAGATTTTAACCATTCTCAATACAGTTCCTGCTTCGATTTAACCCAAACCAAAGTTATCGGGGGAAATTTGGTAAAAGTTGCCTCTTGGTATGATAATGAATGGGCCTTTTCAATGAGAATGTTGGATATAGTCAAGCTTTTATAAGCTTCTTATGAGAAGGAATTTTTTACTACTTCTTTCTACATTTATTCTTGCTGCTTTCACTAGCCAAGACAGCAAGGTAACCATTACTATCGACAACTCTTATCGTTACATAAAATCAAATGGTCTGCCCAATCACCAAACCGGGCAGTTCCCTAATCGCGATAACCCAAACACAATTTCTGAGCAGAGTTACAGTTTTAAAGTGCCGCTAAATCCTCAGCTTTCTGGTAAAACCACCACATTAGAATTTGCCAATTTTGGAGTTGCTCTTAATGGTGTGGTTTTTGATCCAAATGCTGCAGAGTTTTGGAATAATGATCGCAATTCTGGCTGGAATTATAACCCCAACTCATCCCATTCAAATCAGTTGGGGATCGATAGCAGCAATGCGCATGTTCAACCAAACGGAGCATATCATTATCACGGAATCCCTTATGGCATGATCAGCAAACAAGGTGGTAATCCCCATTCTAAACTAATTGGCTACGCTGCTGATGGCTTTCCCATTTATGCGATTTATGGCTATGAAAAAGATGCTGTTAAAAAGCTTATACCAAGTTATCGATTAAAATCAGGCAACAGGCCATCGGGGCCAGGTGGTCAGTATGATGGAACATTTGTAGAAGATTATGAATATGTTCAAGGCCTAGGCGATTTAGATGAATGCAATGGGCGCACTGCTGTAACTCCGGAATATCCAAAAGGAACTTATTACTACGTACTTACCGAAAAATTTCCTTACGTGCCAAGATGTTGGAAAGGAACTCCAGATCCAAGTTTCTCTAAACGCGGAGGAATGGGCGGCCGCGGTAAACAAGGCACGCAAGGTATGAGTGGTCAGTCTGGCGGTTTTGGCATGAGAAGGCAAGATCAAGGTAATATGATGCCAGGTGGTATGATGCGAAACCAAGGTGGCATGCGGCGTGGTTTTGATCACCCCCCTCCCCCGCCAAGATGGCAAGATCAACAAGGTGCCAATATGATGGATGGCCCACCACATGATCATTCAGACTCAGATGAAGAAGCTCAGGAATCTGAATAACACATTCTGAATAACACATATATTAAAGTCCGTTTTTCAAAGAAATGAAAGCGGGCTTTAATATTAATATATTGTGGCGCTGAAAACTTAGCTCACCTTTTCCAAATTAAAGACGGAACGCATTAGCTCATCTAATATCATTTGTGAACTTAAATACCAAACATCCGAATTTTCTGTAAATTTTTGTGGATTAAAGTGGCGGTTGAAAACCCGCACCAGATGCTTTGTGGCATCATCAAACTCATTGTTGATATTGACCAAATAATAACCAAATTTTGCTAGCGTTTCTTTAAAGTTTTTTATCTCTTCATTTTCATCACCGAATTGAAAAAGGATTTTATCTTCATTTTCCGGCAAAGAAATTTCGGGAAAAACTCCAATTCCATGCATAGCAAATAATTTCCAATCAAACAGGTGAGAAGGATCTTGTTTACGGTCTAAAAGATGGGCTTTTATCACTCCTTTTTTATTTTCTTCCGCATCAGAAGCTCCAAAGCCCTCATCCTCTCCGCGCTGGGGGAATGGATAGGGAATGGGATAGTAAGCAATATCGGAATGTCCAACCACATTGGTTGAAGGGATGGCATATTTACCCATCAAATATTGGCTTAGAGCCACTCCTGCTTCTAATTGTTGAGATTCGAACTTTTTTGAAAAAGGGGCAGCATTCAAAAATTCAATGCCAATTGAATTTCTATTTAGGCTTTCATTACCCCGCCAGAAGCTCACTCCGGCGTGATATGCCACATCATTTTCATCCACTAATTCGTAAATCAGTCCGGCTTCGTCAATTAAAAAATGAGAGCTAACTTGATTTGTTTTAAGCAGTTCTAGGGCTTGTTCCACCGAGTTAGCTTCAATGTGATGAAAAACCAAAAATTCAATTTGTCTTGGTTCGTTCTTTTTCTCAAAAAATTCGCTGAATTTTTTGCTGCGGTCAATTATTGATAGGGTCATAAACAATTTTTGACATTAAATTTTTAGAAATTAGGGTGGCCCGCATTTTTTTGCTTTCAAGAATAGTAGTGTCCTTAGGACTTAGCGAACCTTTCTTTAAATTTATTTGAATACGGTAATTAACTATTTTATTAGCTTTTTAGTAGTGCTCCTAAGTTAGGAGCACTATCTGAATTCAACATAAATCTGAAGAAAGGCTCTAGCCACTAATAACTTTATTTCAACCTCATGACCATAAAAAAAGATAAAAAAACTAATTCTGCTTCAAAAACTGCTGTAAAAGATTCTAATGAATTGGCGGCATTGCAATTCCATACCCAAGGCCAGCCAGGCAAAGTTGGTATGCATGCCACTAAACCTCTTAATACTCAGCGCGATCTCACTCTCGCCTACTCTCCAGGCGTTGCGGTGCCTTGTTTAAAAATTGCAGAAAATCCTGATCTTGCTTATGACTACACTGCCAAAGGCAATTATGTTGCGGTTATTTCTAATGGAACTGCAGTGCTTGGCTTAGGAAATCTTGGCGCTATTGCAAGTAAGCCGGTTATGGAAGGAAAATCGGTTCTATTTAAGCGCTTTGCCGATATTGATTCCGTGGATATTGAAGTGGCCACGGAATCAATATCGGCAAAGCGCTTAAATAGAACCGATTTAAGCGCTTTGCC
>CAZCWN010000047.1:0-13283 GCA_964502375.1 uncultured Rhizobium sp.
CCGCATTGCTACTTCAGTTTTGCCAAATCCAACATCGCCACAAATCAGCCTGTCCATTGGGCTGCCGCGCCTTAAATCTTCTTCAACTTCTTCAATTGCTCTAAGTTGATCTTCTGTTTCCACAAAGCTAAAGCGCGCTTTAAATTCTTCATAGAAATGTTGATCTGGAACAAAAATCGGTGCCTTTTTTAGATGGCGTGCAGCAGCGATTTTTAACAATTCTTCCGCAGCAACTTTAATTCTTTTGCGAACTTTTTCGCGGCGATTTTTCCATGCGGCAACGCCAAGACGGTCAAGCTGAATCAAAGGATTGTCGGCGCCATAACGGGTGATCAAATTTATATCATCAACCGGCACAAATAGGGTATCATTGCCACCATATAAAATTTTGATCATGTCGGTTTTAATACCGCCAGCATTGATGGTGTGAATGCCATCAAATTTGCCGATACCATGATCACGATGAACTACCAGTTCGCCAAGATTAATGCTTAGGCCCTCTTCAAGTAGGCGCTGCGAGGCGGCTTTACTGCTTTTTTTGCGGATAATTTTTTCGCCGAATAAAGATTGTTCGCCAATCAAAATAAAATCAGTGGTGTAAAAGCCGAAATGCAAAGGCAATACGCAAGTGGGATATTTAATTCCATAGTCAGGCAGAATTTTTGCGATACGTTCACGGAAAGTTTCAGAAAGGCAGGCAATGGTAGGGGGCTGAGTTTGCCCAGTTTGGCTTTCCACAAACTCTTTCATCAAATCAATTGGATCACGCTGATTAACTCTGCCTGCTAGCGCAAAATCTGGAACGGGTTTGATTTCCAAATCTAAAATGCGTTGATTTTTTTCAGCGCAATCAAACTTATTAAATTGAATTGTAATCTTTTGAGTAAGGGCATTTTTTAATTCAATATCGGAAAGATAAAGCAATTCTGGAGAAATGGCATTATAGGGCGAGCTATCTCTAATTCTGGCCTCAGAGGCCCTAGCATTATAATATTCATTTATAAGTTCGTGCCGTTTTTCTGCAAAAGAAAAAATTTTTTCATCAAAGAAAATCACTGGATTTTGCAAATAATCCAAAAGAGTTACTAATTTCTCTTCATAAAAAAATGGTAGCCAATGCTCCATTCCTGGATAAGAGCGCATTTCAGAAATGGCAGAATATAATTGATCATCAATGGAAGCGCCAAAATTTTCGCGATAATTTTTGCGGAAATTTTCTACCGTATTTTTGCTTATTATCACCTCGCTGGCTGGCAGAATTTCTAGTGATTTAACTGTTTCCTGACTGATTTGAGTGATAGGATCAAAAATTTTGATTGATTCAATTTCCTCGCCAAAAAAATCGATACGATAACCAATTAAATCTGCTGCTTGTTGCATCACGAGATCAATAATTCCACCGCGCACAGCAAATTCGCCAACATTGTTGGCACATGCCTCACGCCTGTAACCCTTATTGACCAAAAAATTGGAAATTTGCTCCAATGAAACTTTACTACCAACTTTTAAATAGAGCCCTAAGCCTTTGATCTGTGTAGGGGCAACCGTTTTTTGTAGTAGAGAGTTTATAGAGGTAATTACAAAAAACTTCTGTCCTTCGGCTCGACTGCTCAAACGATATAAGGTTTTAATGCGATTAGCAGAAATTACAGGTTTCGGTGAGGCGCGGTCATAAGGCAGGCAGTCCCAGGCATAAAAATTCAGAAGCTCCAATTGTGGAGCGAAGAAATTGATTTGTTTTTGAATCAATTCCATTTCGGCATCATTTTCAGCGATGAAGATCAAATCTGAGCCAGGAAAGTTCTCGGCGATTTTGCTGGATAAGAAACCTTGCGCGTCTTCTGGGGTTCTAGTTAAAACACAGGATTCGCGAATATGGTTTAGTTTGGTTTTATAGTTCACTGTTTTTCGATGGTAAAATAAGCCTCACTCTTATTTAAATCAGGTGGCAATACAGGAATTTTATGGCTTCGAGCTAGTTGTAAGAAGATATTAATTTTATCAGTATTATCAATTTCCAAATTAATTGAGGCGGTCAAAAATTCTGGTAAAAAATGCGCTTTTAGGAAGGCAGTTTGGTAAGAAATTAAGGCATAAGCAGCAGCATGAGATTTATTAAAACCATAGCCGGCAAATTTGTCGACCAAATCAAAAATTTCCGCTGCCTGTTTTTCTGAAACTTCATTTTTTACCGCGCCTTTAACAAAGATTGCGCGCTGCTGATCCATTTCTTCTTTGATTTTTTTACCCATGGCTCGACGCAGTAAATCAGCTTGTCCAAGGGTATAGCCAGCAAGAACGCGGGCGATTTCCATTACCTGTTCTTGGTAAACAATTACGCCATAAGTTTCTTTAAGTGTGTTAGCAAGAAGAGGGTGAGGGTAATCAATTTTTTCGGCGCCATGTTTACGGCGGATATAAGTGGGGATATTATCCATCGGGCCTGGACGATAGAGGGAAATCAGGGCAATAATATCTTCAATTTTATCAGCTTTCATTTGGCGCAAAACTGCGCGCATGCCAGAAGATTCAATTTGGAAAACTCCTATGGAATCGCCACTAGCAAGCATTGCAAAGGTTTCTTTATCATCAAGGCGCAGATTGGAAATATCAATTTTTATGCCTCGGGTTTTTTCCACCAGTTTTACAGTTTCAGAAATTGTGGTTAAAGTTTTAAGGCCGAGGAAGTCAAATTTTACTAGCCCTGCGGCCTCAGCATATTTCATGGAATAGCCAACTGCAGGCATGCTTGAGCCTTCATCATTATAGAGCGCACAAATTTCGCGTAGGGGTTTGTCGCCAATAACAACACCGGCTGCGTGAGTGGAGGCGTGGCGGTTTAGGCCTTCTAATTTCAATCCAATATCTACTAATTTTGCTACTTGTGGATCATCTTTGATGGCTTGCTGTAAGTCTTTATCCATATCGATCGCCTTTTCGAAAGTAACGGCTTCGATGGCATTAAAAGGGATCAATTTGCAGATGCGGTCCACTTGGTTGTAGGGCATTTGCAGCACGCGGCCCACATCTTTAAGGACGGCGCGGGCTTGTAATTTTCCGAAAGTAATGATCTGGGCTACATAATTATTGCCATATTTTTCCTGCACATAATTGATTACCTCATCGCGGCGTGATTGGCAGAAATCGATATCGAAGTCAGGCATGGAAACGCGATCAGGATTTAAGAAACGCTCAAAAAGTAGGCCAAAACGGATGGGATCAAGATCGGTAATTTGTAATGCCCAGGCTACGATAGAGCCAGCGCCCGATCCCCTTCCAGGGCCAACTGGAATCTCATTATTTTTTGCCCATTTGATAAAATCTGATACGATCAAAAAATATCCGGAGAAGTTCATTTTAATTATGACGGAGAGCTCAAATTCTAAGCGCGCAAAATATTCTTCGGTAATTTTCCGCTGGTTTTCGGCGGGGATTTCTTCAATAGCAAATTTCTTGTTAAGCCTTTCTTTTAGGCCTTCAGTCGCCTGTTTTTTTAGTTCTTCTGATTCGCTGAAATTTTCTTCATTGCTGAATTTAGGCAAAGTTGGCGCACGCTCAAAAGCCATGCTATGGCATTTTTTGGCGATATCAACCGTGTTTTCAATAGCCTCGGGGATATCTGAAAACAGTTCTTCCAGCTCTTGCCCGCTTTTAAAAAATTGTTCTTGGGAAAGTTTTTGTCTGTCTTCTTCAAGGAAAAATTTCCCTTCGCCCACGCAAGTTAAAATATCCTGCGCTTCATGCATTTCTTTAGTTAGGAAATAAACGTCATTAGTTGCAACCAATGGCAAAGCGTGTTTGAAGGCTAGATCGATAAATTTTTCTTCTAATTTATTTTCTATTTCAGAGCCATGGCGAGTGATCTCTATATAAAAATTATGGGGAAAAATTTGGCTAAATTCAGTGATTAAATCTTCTAGTTTTTGTTCCTGGTTTTCTTGTAAAAGCTTGCCAACTATGCCTTCAACCCCGCCTGAAAGAGCGATCAAGCCGGCAGATTTTTCTTTTAATAAAGCAAAATTAATGTGGGGAGAAATTCCATTTTGGCGATTCAAAAAACTGTGCGAAACAAGATACATCAAATTTTTATAACCTTCTTCGTTTGCTGCGATCAAAGGCAATTTGGCGAGGGAATTTTCGATGCTTAGATTGGAAAAATTTTTCCGCATTTCTTCATCAAAGCTAATGAGCATCTCGCAGCCTAGAATAGGCTGTATCCCAGCTTTTTTGCAGGCGGAAGAGAATTCCAAAGCGCCGAAAAGGTTCTGGCAATCGGAAATTCCTAAAGCGGGCATTTTTTCTGCCGCTGCTTTTTCAACTAGCTTAGAAATTTTTATTGCGCCTTTGCAAAGTGAATAAGTTGTGTGATTACGAAGTGGTATAAACATTAGAAAAACTTAGAACGATGAACAATAAAAAAACCCCCTCAAATTTCTTTGAAGGGGTTTTTAACAACAAATAAAGTGTCGGGAGCCACCACCACGCAAACCCGGCGTGTGTATTCATATTCGCTGTGAAGCTTTTGTATTCTGATACACTCCCGACGGCCTAGCATTTTTTTTATGGAATTTTTTTTGGCAAGATTTTTTTTGTTTATTGTAAAGAAGCGACTCTCTGCTCTAGTTTATTTTTATAAGACATTTTTAATCTTATCTAGCTTTAGTTTAACTAAAACTTTCGATAAGGGGTAAAAATATAGGGTAGAAGCCTTACCAAGATAAGGATTCAGTAATTACTTCAATCATTTTATTTTTTACTTACCACTAAATAGCCGCGATAATTGTCTCCATCTTTACTATTCATTGCAGCAAATAGTTGCTTAAGATCTGCCCAGTACCACTGATTTTTATATAAAGCTACGTCAAGAATCAAAACCGAATCGCTTTCTTCATCATAGGCTACAACTGGCGAAATATGTCCATGAGTTTTTTGTCCCAATATTCGGCCATCCATATTGACTATGACAAAATTTGTTTTGTCTGCTAAAGTCTTTTTTAATATTTGGCGAAATTTTTCTATGAAGCTTTGGTCATTTTTTTCCGCATAATTTAATGCAACTTTTAGCCCATAAGCTTTTCTTAGAATTTGTGCAAAATCAGCAAGGGAAAGACCAGGATCATAAATATTTTTATCATTGGGAATTTTAAGGGAAATAATGTCACGCTTTTTTATAAGTTCAGTTTCATTATTAAGAAAATTTTTTTGGCTATAAAGAGGAAATCTAATAATGCCGCTACCGAGTTCTGGCGGTGTTACGACTTCATATTCTTTTTGGCTTGCAATATTGCCGTAATTTAGAGCGTTTAAAATTATAGTGCCAGTTGCGAGGGCGCAATAAAGCGGATTTTCTTGTGGCTGGTAAAAATTTGCCAATTGGTAAAAATCAGTCTTAAAATGGCTTCTTTCCAGTCTTTTTAAACCTTCCTCGCTATTCCAAATTTCAACTTGTGCAGTTTTTGTGGCGGCAAGGGAAAATTTTGGAAGGCTAAAAATTAATAAGAAAATTGTTAGATTCTTTTTGAACATAATATGGCTGAAGCTTTGAAAGTAGAGGATAAATGCGATTCCGAAATTCTCTCTTTGATTAATAAATTTTTGCGTTTTCTTGCAGTTGAGAAAAAATATTCTAACAATACTTGCGAGGCTTATCGCATCGATATTTTTTATTTCTGTGATTTTCTTTTTAGAGCGAAAAAGAAAATTTCCATAACAAAAAATGATTTTGAAAGTTTAACTATTTACGATTTTAGAAGGTGGTTGTCAGAGCGTTTACTCGATCATAATAATGCTTCTAATGCTAGAGCTCTTGCCTCTCTACGATCATTTTTTCATTTCTTAAATAACAATAATCTGCTTAAAAATGGAGAAATTACTAAGATAAGAACTCCAAAAGTTGTTAAGGGAGTTTCTAAGTCACTTGATAAAATTGATGTTGAAAGAATTTTTACTGAAATTGCTAATAGCCATAAAATTGAATGGCAGATCAAGCGCGATATGGCGCTGTTAACCTTGATCTATGGTTGTGGATTACGCATTTCTGAAAGCCTCTCTGTAAGCAAAAAAAGTCTAGAAAATTCCCAAAGTTTAATTGTAACAGGGAAGGGTAAGAAGCAAAGAATGGTGCCGCTTTTGCCGATTGTAAGAAAAAGAATTGATGAATATTTGGCCATATTGCCTTTTGAAGCTTCCTTTGATCAGCCAATATTTTTTGCAAATAAAGGAGGCCTCTACACACGCCGTGATTTTAGTGGTCTAATTGCTAAGATAAGAAAAAATTTAAATTTGCCGGATACGGTTACGCCACATTCTTTTCGCCATTCATTTGCTACTCATCTTTTGGAAGCAGGTGGTGATTTGCGCACAATTCAAGAGCTTTTGGGGCATGAAAGTCTTTCAACCACACAGCGTTATACTAAAGTTAATAAATCTAGGTTGCTGAGTATTTACGAAAGAGTTCAAAAAAGATAAGCACAAAAAAAGCCGCCAGAGCTTAAGGGCTCTGACGGCTTTTAAATAAATTAAAACTAAATCAGTTATTCAAATTTAACGTCCACTTTAGTGATTTTGGCATTAAGTCTTTTTAGAACTTCGGTAGAAATATCCAGATTATCCTTATAATAAAGGGCTTGGGAAGAAGGCACTATTATGTCGAACTCTTTTTCCTTAGCAAGGTCAGAGATAATGTCTTTGATTTTATCATTAACTTTGCTCATAGCCTCCATTGAAGCTTTTTTTAAGCTATTTTGTTTTTTCTCGACGAAATCTTTTAGGTCGTCAACTTTTTTCTCAAAAGTTTTGGTTTCTTTTTCAAAGGCCTCTTTTGAGAGCACGCTTCTTTTGCTTTCAATTCTTTTTTGTTCAGCTTCTAGCTCATCTTGTTTTTTAGTAACTTCTTTTTGATAGACATCTTGTTTTTTGCTGACCTTATTTTGAATGTCGCGCATCGCTGACGATTCTTTGACAATTTTTTCAACATCTAAAATTCCAATGCCACCAGCGTTGGCGTTAAAAGTAAAAAGAGCGATAGCGGTTGATATAATAGCGAAATGCTTGTTCATGTTTATCCTCGTGAGATTAATAAATTGTAAGTGGTGCCTAAAAAAAGGTCGGCGCGAAAACTATTTGGGCGAAATTTACTTTCAACAGCAACTTTTGGTTTTGTGCTAAAGATATATAGATAGGAAGATTATACCTCTGATAGCAAGGCCTGTACAGGCCAGGGTAGCCTGGCAATATTGTTTCCATATCTATTTTTTAACGGGGATTAAATTTATATTATCTAAGATGCTTTAAGCAGTGGGTATAAGCTTGATTTTGTTGCGGGTGGATTTTACTTTTCTTTTCCCCCAATTTTAAAACTTTCCATTGATCAATGAAAAAAATTTCCAAGCAAGCCGAGAGAAATCAGGCTGACAAAATTTTGCGCCCCACACAAAAAGAGGCAGAAGATGCAGTACGCACTTTAATTGCCTGGCTTGGTGACAATCCAAATCGTGAAGGATTGCTTGAAACACCTAAAAGAGTGATAAAAGCCTATAGCGAATTTTTTTCTGGCTACCATGCGGACCCGGCCGGAATTTTGGGCAAAACCTTTGAAGAAGTTGAGGGTTATAGCGATATGATCTTGCTTAGAGACATGCGCATGGAATCATATTGTGAACATCATATGGTGCCATTTGTTGGGATGGCGCATATTGCTTACATTCCAGATAAAAAAGTGGTTGGTATCAGCAAAATAGCTAGGTTATTGGATGTTTTTGCCAAACGTTTGCAAACTCAAGAAACTATGACAATGCAAGTGGCAGACACTTTAAACAAAGTTCTAAAACCAAAAGGTGTAGCTGTTTTAATTGATGCTAAACACCAATGCATGACCACACGCGGAGTTCATAAAATTAACACTTCAACTATAACTAAAACCATGCTTGGTGCATTTAAGCGTGATGTTGAATTAGAGAGAAGATTTTTAACCATGATCAATTTTCCAAATCCGTGCTAATCCGCTGTAAAGCTAAGTTAATTCTGGCCTCAACCTCAAAAATTCGCAAAAGAATTCTAACAGAATCTGGTTTGGAATTTTCTGTCATGGCTCCAAGTTTTGATGAAGATAAAGAGAAAAAAAATCTAAAATTACCTCCAAAAAAACTGGCTATTTTCCTTGCTGAACAAAAAGCTTTGTCTGTAAGCAAAAAATTTTCTGATGCCTATGTTATTGGTTCTGATCAAGTTTGTGAATTTGCTGAAAAAGAAATTCCAAAATCAAAGGATGCTGTAGAGGCAATAAAACAGTTAAAAAAATTTAATGGCAAAATCCACTTTCAGAACAATGCTGTGGTTATTGCTTTCAATGGGAAAATAATTTTTAGAAATTTTTCGCGCGTGAAGTTGAAAATGCGCAAAATGCTACCTCAAGAAATCGAAAATTATGTCAAAATTGATCAGCCTTTTGGTTGTGCCGGAAGCTATAAATATGAGTCTCTTGGCAAACATCTTTTTGAAAAGGTTCTTGGCGATTATTTTTCAGTTTTAGGGTTGGCAATCCAACCGCTTTTAGCTTTTTTGCATGAAAAAAAATTAATAAGTATCTCCGGAGAATAAGTGATTACATCTAATAAACCCTAATAACTTAACTGTATATATATGGATATTTTTACTTATGATATTTTTTTAGGGTTAATCACTCTAACTCTGCTTGAGATCATTCTTGGTATCGACAATCTCATTTTCATTGCTTTGGTTGTTGGTAAATTGCCTCAGAAAAATCGTAGAGTGGCACGTATATTTGGCCTTTCGTTAGCCTTTATCATAAGGATTTTACTGCTACTCACTTTATCTTGGGTTATGACTTTAACCAAGCCTTTATTTTATTTAGGTGAGATAGGCCTTTCTTGGAAAAATTTTTTACTGATTGCGGGCGGTATATTTTTAATAATCAAAAGTGGTCTAGAAATCTATAATGATGTGGTTTTCGGTTTACACGAAGCAAAAGGAGACAAAAAAATTAACGTTGGTAAAACAATGATGGCAGCAATTTTTCAAATTGCAGTGATTGACTTTATTTTCTCATTTGACTCAGTAATTACAGCCGTTGGTATGACCAATCATATTCCAGTTATGGTTACGGCGATCATTATTTCCATGATCATAATGCTGTTTGCTTTGGAGGCGATTAATTATTTCTTACAAAATTACCCTTCATTAAAAATAGTTGCTCTAGCCTTTATTTTTATGGTCGGAGTAATTTTGCTAGCTGATGGTTTACACATGCATATCTCTAAAGGTTATCTTTATTTTTCTTTATTTTTTACCTTAACTGTAGAGTCGATAAACATCGCCGCACGTAAGCGACACTAGATTGCATAAATATGGCCGAAAAAATTGCTGTTATTGGTTCAGGAATATCGGGACTAGCTGCTGCTTATCTTTTGGCGCAAAAATATGATGTTAAAATTTACGAAAAACATGGCCATCCAGGCGGCCATTCCAACACGGTTCATATTGATTACTCGGGGAAAAAAATAGCTGTTGATACTGCTTTCATGATTTTTAACAAGCAGGCTTATCCCAATTTCGTCAAATTTTTAGAATTTTTGAAAATTAATTACAAAAAAAGCGACATGTCTTTTGCCGTTACAATTAATGGCGGCAAGCTTGAATACGCAGGCAATAATATTTTTTCAGTTTTTGCGCAAATAAAAAACCTTTTTGATCCAGCATTCTTGCGCATGCTTTTTGATATCGGAAATTTTAACAAAAAGGCGCAGAAAATCCTGAATAAAGATTTTGATCCCTCTTACAGCCTGGGTGATTTACTGGTTGATCTAAAAGTAAAAAAATATTTCTGCGATTTTTATTTATTGCCAATTTCTTCGGCAATTTGGAGTTGTCCTACGAAGAAAATTTTACAATACCCGGCCCAAACTTTTGTGCGTTCTTTTAAGAATAATGGGCTTTTAGGTGCCAAGCGTAAATTACAGTGGTACACGGTGGATGGTGGCTCGACACAATATGTAAAAAAAGTTACTCAAAATTTTCCGGGTAAAATTAGCCTTAATGATTTTGTCACTGTCATCAAAAAAACTCCTAATGGAAAATTGTTAGTGCAATCAGAAAAGTCAGAAGAAATTTTCGATAAAGTGGTAATTGCCACACATGGCGATCAGGCTTTGCAAATGCTGCCAGATGCAAGCAGAGAGCAATTGCGAGTGTTAATAAATTTTAAATGTCAGAAAAATTTAGTAGCGCTGCATAAAGATTCTTCGGTAATGCCAAAGGCAAAAAGAGCATGGGCTAGCTGGGTTTATTCCAAAGATTTTTTAAAGGGTGGCCTTTCTTCCAACCAGCTTTCTGTGACTTATTGGATGAATAGTTTGCAAGGAATTAACAAAGATTATCCGCTTTTTGTTACTCTCAACCCACCTGACAAAATTAATCCAAAAGATATTTTTGCCACTTTTGTTTATGAGCATCCTATCTTTGACGCAAAAGCGATAATAGCTCAAGAAGGAATAGAAAAGATTCAAGGAATAGATGGAATTTATTTTTGCGGTGCCTATCAAAAATATGGTTTTCATGAAGATGGGTTAGTCTCGGCTATGAAAGTAGCAGAGATATTGGGCGCAGAAATTCCTTGGTAAAATCTTTCTTGTTTGAATGGTTAAGAGGCTCTTTTAGGGATTATAAACTTTAACTTCAGTTAAATATGAAAAAACTATTTCAAATTCTATGTCTGCTTTTAGGAACGCTCACAATTTCTTCGTGCTATATGTTTGGCTCTTTCAATAAATCCGAGCCGATTGATTACTTAGACCGCGGTGTGAAATTTGACATAAAAAAATTTTTTAATGGTGACATAGAGGCTTTTGCCATTGTGCAAGATGAAAATGGAAAAATTATCGACACTAAAACGGTTAAAATTAATGGCAGATGGGAAGAAAATAAGGGAGTAATTCAGCAAAATTTTATTCTTGCTGATGGCAAGAAAGATAGCAGGACTTGGTTAATCACTGCAAATGGTGACGGCACTTTTGAAGGTGTTGGCCACGATGTTTTGACTATGGCAACAGGAAAACAAAAGGGGGGATCTGGTCAGATGATTTATGATTTGCTCGTAAATGGTCAAAATGGGAGAGAGGAAATAAAATTTGAAGACAGGATGTATCTCGTTAATGAAAATTCTGCGATAATGATTTCCAGTATGAAAAAGGGTTATAGCCCGGCGGGTAGAATCATTATGTCATTAAGCAAAGTGCCCACAACTAATAAAGACACGGTTAAAGGCACCTCCAATTAGAATTTTTAAGCATGCAGCAATCGGATCATATTTTATTTGCTTACTCTTTTGGCTTTGATTCTTTCGGTTTAGAGGGGAAAGCAACAAAACTAGATAATGAAAAAGTCTCCGAAGAGCTTAAAAATCAAGTTCTATCTTGGGTTCACCTTGATGCTAATAAAGAAGAAACCAAAACATGGTTGGATAGCGAAGTTAACTATCTAGATCACCTTATAATTGATGCTTTAGTTGCCGAAGAAGCGCGCCCCCGCGTTGTAGAGTTTGATAGTGGCGGCCTGCTTATTATTTTGCGTGGCGTAAATCTTAATAAAAATTCTCAACCAGAAGATATGGTGTCAATCCGTATATGGATTGATGGCGAGCGGATCATTACTGTTCAGCGTCGCGAATTAGGGGCAGTGTTTGATCTACGCAATCAAATCGATGCAGGAAATTTAGTGATCAAAAATTCTGGCGAATTTTTATATAAACTTCTTTATCAAATTTTGATTGTTACGGCTCCGTTCATTTATGATTTGAACGAAAAAATTGATGCTATGGAAGATAAAATAATGACCACTCATGACATAAAGTTTCGCGAAGAGATTCTGCAAATTAGAACGCAATCAGCCATTTTTAAGCGTTATTTGATGCCACAAAAAGAGGTGATATCTAAGCTAAGGAACCTAGAGCGCCATTGGTTAAACGAGTGGGCCAGAAGACACTTTCAAGAAAATTTCGATCAAATCGTGCGGATGACAGAAGAAGTTGAAGAAGCAACTAACCGTTCACAGATTTTACATGATGAATTAGCCAATGCTCTCAGCGAAAAGTTAAATAAAAGTATGTACAAGCTTTCAATTATTGCTTCCATTTTTATGCCTTTAACTTTTATTACTGGTTTATTCGGAATGAATATTGGCGGCGTTCCTGGGGTTGGAGAAGATTATGCTTTTCCAATTTCGGTTGCTGGCATGCTTTTAATTACCCTAGTGCAAATTTTTTACTTTAAGCGCAGAGATTGGTTTTAGTGAGCAAGGCTCATTGAGGCGAGTTTGATATAAACATTTTCTAACTTTTAAAAACAAATTTTATGGACAAAAAACCAACATCACTTGTAGTAACGGCAGATAGCCATAACGCAAGAATCTTTGAAAGAATCGGCAGTGGAAAAAAATTTGATTTCCATTTGCTTTATGAAGTTGAAGCAGAGCTTGATTCCAACCACGAAAAGCCGGGCCGCAGCTTTACTAGCTATAGTACTTTCAGACATGCTGTCGAACCACACACTGACAGGCGCCAAGTTGAAAAACACAAATTTGCTGAAGAAATTTCTCAAATTTTGTTGCAATTAGAAAATGAAAAACATTGTGATGGGCTGATTTTAGTGGCTTCTCACAAGGTTTTGGAAGAGTTAGAAAAAACTTTAAGCGACAAATTAAAGAAAAAAATCACTCACCGGCTGGCTAAAAACCTGCTTGAATTTAAGGATCAGGAAATCGAAGAATATCTGGAAGAGAATTTATAAAGTACGACTCTAAAAATTGAGCTGCCAAGCTTTAAGAATTTAATTGCTTGGCAGCTCATATTGTAGCGCTTGAAGCCGTAGTAGCTGATTTGATTATAGCTCTTATTTTTCCCTTCATTACCAAAAAATTTTTTCTAGCTGAATGGCTAAGGAAAAGAATATTATTTTTAATCCCGCGTCTTTGTTTCTGCGGCATATCCCAAGGTTCTTGTTGTGCGCGGGGATGTAATAAGGGCAGGCTGTTCAGTATTTGTTTTGGTTTCAACCTCTGAGGTCTCTCCTTTTGATTCTGCGCGCTCTTTCTGATATTCTTCTTTGCGCCTTGAAAGTGTGATATATAAAGCGTGATCAAGGGCCAGCCTTTGCTCGACATCTAATCTGCTTTTGATATTTTCTGTAGATTGCTGTTCAGCAATTTTAAATAGGATATGTCCTAGCCCCCGAACTTCCCGCTACCTTGGACTAGACTTTTGAGTGATTGAT
>CAZCWN010000048.1:0-10101 GCA_964502375.1 uncultured Rhizobium sp.
GGAAAATATAAGGAAATTTAAATCAGTTCGGTTAGGGGATTTGCAACAGGCTCATTAGAAATTTCTGGAACAAACTTTACAGCAAAGTCGGAAATTGGCACGGCCACAAATTCGCTAAAAAACTTAAACATTACTAGTGGCTCTCTAAGTGCTTCCAACAATATTTACGCCAATAATATTTTTCTTAATGGCGATCTGAATTTTTATGGCGCTGATAATTTAACAATCTTTGGAAATATTGTAGGCAGCGGCTTGGGAGGGGTTAATGTCGGAGCAAAAAATCAAATTATTAGCGGAGATTTTTCTTTAACAAGCGGCGATAAACTTTTAGTAACAATTGAAAATGGATTAGTGGGAAAGATTGCTGTTACTGGCGTGACAGCGATGCCAAGCGGCACAAAGCTAGTGGTAAATGTTGCCTCAAATATGGGTTATATTGCCAGTGGCTCAAAATTTAATTTAGTTGAAACCACTGACGCATCAGCCATTGAGGCTATTTCTGCCGAAAATATTTCCGCCAATAATAGCAATTCTAATATTTATGGGTTATTGAAATTCACGACGGAAAAAAGCGCTAACAATTTGGTGTTAAATGTAAGTCGCCTGGCACCAGCAGAAGTTACACAAAATAAAAACTCCCAAAATATTTACCAAAATCTTAATGAAACTTCAGCAAACAGCACCGGGAAGTTATTGGATTTTCAAATATATTTAAACAGCAGCGGCCTCACAGGGCAAAGCCTTGAGAATGCGTTAAATCAATTGGCGCCACAATCAAGCAAAGCCACTTTGGCGGTGAGCTCTAACATAGTTAATAATTCTTTCGATTTTGCTGAAAGTCGGATGAAAAACTTTTCAAATGGATTATGGGTGCGTCCTTTCGCTGTCTTATCTAAGCAAGATGCAGTGAAAGATGATGATGGCTATAATGCGCATTCTATTGGCGTGGCAGCAGGGGCCGATAAAGAATTTTTTTCTGAAACAACGGGCGGGATGGCTTTATCATATAGCAGATCTAATATAAAATCGACGGATGGCATGAAAAAAAATTTGATCACCACTTATCAAGTCAGCCTTTATAATGGCCATAATTTTAACAAATATTTTTTCGATTATTTAGCGGCTTTTGCTTATAACCAATATAATTCTGAGCGTTCAATTGGCGCTCTTAAAACCACTGGTTATTCTAAATATGCTGGGCAAATTTATGCTTTAAAAACCACGGGCGGCGTAGTGCAAGAAATCTCTCCTTATCTAAATTTTACGCCGGAAATTTCTTTTACTTTCTTGCGTAATGAAATTGATTCCTACAACGAGAAGGGCGCAGATAGTTTAAGTTTAAATGTGCAAAAAGTTTCCGCTGATTTTTTAGAAGCAAGAATAGGGTCAAGTTTTGGTTATGCGGGTAAATTAGACGAGTGGCCAGCATTTAATAAATTTATTTCAAGCCTGAAAATTTCCTATGGCTATGCTTTTATAAATGATGCGCCAACAACGGTTAGCAGCTTTGAGGGGCAATCCACCACATTTGAAACAAAAATTTCATCTCTGGATTCTTCTAGCTTAAAAATTGGAGCGGCAATCACGGCTTATTATCTTGATGATTTAAATTTTAATTTGGCTTACGAGTTTGAGGTTAAGCCCAGCTACCAAGCCCATAGCGCCTCTGTGAATATCCGGCAGAAATTTTGATTCTAACTATAGATATAGAATTAGAACTTAATTACAGCGACAGCATAAAATTTGTTGAGCCAGCTCCAGGCCTGTTGGTGAGGAAGGCGAAGGTTGTGGAGTTTGAGGGGAGGCAGAAATTGGCAAGGGCAAAATCGGCGGAGTTACTTGAGGTGAACTAAGAATGTTTGCTAAAATTTGGATTTCATTTTGTGAGTAGGAATTATAGCCTTCCTGGGGAAATCTATCGCGAATTGTAAGGGGGGGTAAAAGCATTTTTTCAGCTATAATTTTGCTGCTCTCGCTTAAATAAGCTTCCGGAACTGCTTCTAATAAAAACTCCAATATTTCCGAATCTTGTTTTGCCCAAGTGCTGCGAAATAATGTGTCGATTATATCTATATGGCGGCCTTCTGGTCCTAAGTTCAGTAGCCATCTCAGAGCTGCAGATCTTTCATTATTATTATCGTAAAGCCGCAGCATTCCATAGCCATAAGTTTTAAGCGCGCCAACCTTTCTGTTATCAGGCGCAGCTTCAAGCAAAAACTCTAGCAGAGCAGGATTTTGTTCTTTTATGGCGAAGGGAAGAAATGCGGCGATTATTTCTTCATGGCAATGGGATGGGGAGGCCTGCAACACATGTTTTAGAATGACAATGGGCCTGTTGCGAATATCTGCTAGGTTACTATATCCAATTCTGTTTGTTGTAAAGAAATCATGTGAAAGGCTTGATTCCACCAATAGCGCCAAAACCTCGAGATCTCTATTTTGCAGGGCAGAGCTAAAAAGTGATTCAACAAGAACTAAATAATGTTCTTCGGAAGTTATATTGAATAAATTATTAATTATAGTTGCGCTCCCTAACTTGCTGAGGGAATCTAGCTTAATTATTTCATAAGCATGGTCTGCAATAATTTTGGTTTTACAGCTATAGGAAGCTAGTTTAAGAAGAAGGCGGAGAGTGACCAAATCTTGTTCTGCAATTGCCTCACTAAGCAGCGTATCTATAATTTCATTATGATTATCTTCTGGAACCAGTCCAAGCAAGGCCCGCATGATTGCTTTCTGTCTTTTTCCTTTTTTAGCTTCTCTTTCCTCAATTCTAACTAAGAGAAGTATTTTATAACCATAAGTTTTGATCATCTTAATTTGTTTCTCTTCCTCTGCAGTATGGATGTTATACAATAAAACATCGAGATAACCTCTTAAGATGGCAACATTATTGCTGTACTCTATTAAAGAGTTCAAAGTTGCATAGTCTGTGGGTGATAGTGAAATAATTAGTTCAAAGATCAGTTTTAGGATTTCTATATGCCCATTATCTGCGGCTAGGTGAAAAGCTCTGTGGTTATCTTGTGATATTATATCTTTGAGTATTTTTTTAGGAACCAACTGCATCATTCTTATAAAAGCCTGGTCATAGCCCTCCTGGGCAGCAAAACAGAACGCTTCATTTATTGATGTTTCCGTAAAATCTGACTCTACAAGTTCTGCAGGGTTTGATAGCATCTTTGTTTTTAGGATTTCTGAAACTGGCATATGTTAATTTTTATAAACAGGTTTTTGGGTAGTAGCAATTCATACATTTTAACCAACATCTCGGTTCTATAAATAGGCTCCCTGCTGTGTAGGGGCTAACTTTATGGCACTTCTTAGCTGAGGAGAGTTTGCTGGCAAATCATCGGAAGGAGTTGACTCGCTATATGAAAAATTTGTCTTCCATTCTATTGAATGGGCTACTTCTCTATTATCTAATTTCGTTTCTGCTCTCTGTTCGTTTTGACGCTGAAAAAAATATTCGGCTTCTTCTACTTCATCATTATGCAATTTATCTGGGCTAGTAATTAAGGTGATTATTGTACGGATTGCTTGTTGTTCAGGATTTTCTATTGAACTATATTTTTCAGTCAGAAAATTTTTATATTCCACTAAGAAGTTTCTGCTTTCTTCTATCTCTCTCATTTCTTCAGGATTATCTGAGTTAATAGGTAGTAATTCACTTGCTGAATCGCCATAGAGAGACGCGAAAATAACCCTAGTGTCTGTGTTGGCTCTATCTTTGATTCGCTCAACTATTTGAAGGCGAGATTTTAAATCAGTGTTTTCCTCAAAAAGTAAATGAAGAATCTCTATTTCGCTTTTTTCTGCGGCAGCTGGGAGCATTAAATTTATAACCTGATTGTTGGCACTATTGCGCTTATCCTTTTGAGTATTCTTCATTAAAAACTTCAGCATTTCGAGATCTTCTTTTACCAAGGCAATAAGGAAAAATTTGTCTATCATATCTCTGCGATGTTCTTGTGGGAGTAGATATAATGAATAGGAGATGACTCTTAATCGCTCTTCAATAGGAACAATGTCGTATACTTCATGGGCATAAGTTTTGATCACTTCAATTTGTCTTATTTCGCTAAAAAACTCTAAAAAGAGCTTTATCAATACAACATCTTTTTCATTTAGAGCAGAATGAAAAAATTCATTAATTATTTCATCACGATTGTTCTCTGGAGCCTTTTCTAGTAAGAGATTAAGCATCTTAATATGGTTCTTATTATGAAGAAGAAGTGCATAGCCATATCTTTTAATCATTTCAACGCGCTCTTCATTTTGTGCAGAATCAATATTAGCCAATAAGACACCATATTGGTTATTAACTAGAGCAACTTGATTGCTATATTCCACCGATTTACTTTTTCCTTTTGGGCTGGCAATTCCCTTAAAAATCTCTCTTAAAACTTCTATATGTCCATTAGCGGCCGCTAAATAGATAGCCTTTTTAATTGTGGTGGGATTGCTGATTAATTGCCACTCTTCTGGTGTTCTCAAATTATTAATTATGTATCTAATGGCTATATGACGTCCCTTTAGCACAGCATAATAAAAGCTTTCTAAAAGGGGGCTATTTTCATACTCTTCGTTGCTTATGTTTTCAGTGTTAAGGTTTGTTTCTTGGTATGAGGAGTCTAAATCAAGTTTTCCCGGAGTATTACGCATTTTCTAATATATTAAGTGGTTAAAGATGTGTTTAAGCTCTTTCATTTTTTCCAGAGCGATGCATTTGAACCTTGAGCACCACCTTTATGGATTAAGGTTTTGCTCGAAGTAAATTTAAATTTATAAGATATTAATTCTACAGAATGGCTTAGGAACTAAGCCTTTGTAAGGTTGATTATGCTCTGATTTTTTGTAAGCAAATAAGCTGCTTTAATGACTTTTAGAATTTTCTATCTGAGAGATGAGAAGGGCGCTTCGCAACTTTTGCTCTACGGGAATGGCTAAGGTTAAAATTCATTAACCTTAAAACCAAAATGCTGTAAGAATCTTACGTCATTTTCAAAAAGCATACGCAGATCAGTAATGCCATATTTCAGCATGGCAAGCCGCTCTATTCCTATGCCGAAAGCAAAGCCTTGGAATTTTTGGTGATCAATTTGGCAATTTTTTAACACATTTGGATGGATCATCCCACATCCTAAAATTTCCATAAATTTATCCCCTTTACCAATTTTGATGCGGCCTTGTTCTATGGAATAGTTAATATCAACTTCTGCTGATGGTTCGGTGAAAGGAAAGAAGCTAGGGCGGAAGCGCAGCTCAAGGTTTTGGGTATCGAAAAACTTTTTTAAGAAATGTTCTAGAACCCATTTTAGGTTTCCCATATTCACATTTTCATCAACCACAAAGCCTTCAAATTGGTGAAACATTGGGGTGTGAGTTTGATCATAATCGCGACGAAAAACGCGGCCCAAAGCAGCAACTTTTAGTGGCGGTTTTGAATTTAACATTTTTCTGATTTGGGTGTTGGAAGTGTGGGTGCGAAGTAATAATTCGGAATTTTTAAGGTAAAAAGTATCCTGCATCTGGCGCGCCGGATGGTGTTCATGCATATTAAGGGCAGTGAAATTATGAAAATCATCTTCAATTTCTGGGCCAACTGCGAACTCAAATCCAAGTTGAGAAAAAATTTCCTCAATTTCTTTCATTACTTTGCTGATGGGATGAATCAGGCCCTGATTTTGTTTTCTTATCGGGGCACTTAAATCAATTTTTTCGCTTTGTAATTTTTCGTTTAATTCAGAATTTTCAAAATCTTCTTTGGCGGCATTTATTTTATTAGTGATTTCGTCGCGCAGTTGATTTATCCGGGCTCCGAATGATTTCTTTTCTTCGGCAGGAAGATTTTTTAATTGTAAAAAAAATTCAGTAACCAATCCTTTTTTTCCAAGGAAATGAACACGAATTTCTTCGAGTTGTTGTTTGTTTTTAACATCTGAAATTTGCGAATTGAAATCGTTGAGTAAGGTTTCTAAGTTGGGCATAAAGGATATTTGTTTAATGCTTGGCGCCTAATGCTTAGTGATTGATTAATGTCATCCCTGAAATTGTTTTAGGATGCAAGCGGGTGTCACGCTTCTAAGAATTTAGCATGGCCTAGAGCGCCAACATAATTCAGATAAATAATTTTTACAGAAATTAAAATTCAAAAATGATGCAAAGCAAAATTAACTGGTTTGGGGCCTTCACTTTATTAAAGAAAGAGGTTCTGCGTTTTCTAAAAGTTTATCACCAAACTTTATTTTCACCGGTAGTAAATATAGTGCTTTTTTTGGCGGTTTTTTCTTTGTCGGTGGGCAGTGAGATAGAAACAATTTCTGGCGTTCCCTTCGCTTTGTTTATGTCAGCGGGCTTAATTATGATGGCAGCGATGCAAAATGCTTTTGCTAATTCTTCTTCATCTTTTGTGATGGGAAAAGTGATGGGCCATATTATTGATTATCTAATCCCGCCTCTTGGGGCTTTTGAGCTGCTTTTTGCTTTCACTACGGGTGCAATTCTTCGGGGAGTTTGCGTGGGAATAGTAGCTTTTTTCACTATTTGGGTTTTTGTTCCGATATCTTTTTATTCTTTATCCTGGGCCATTTTTTATCTCATTTTTGGTTGTGCTTTTCTCAGTTTACTTGGAGTTTTGTGCGGTATATTTTCTGAAACTTTTGATCACATGTCGGCGATGACTAGCTATGTCATAACGCCGCTAACTTTCTTATCCGGCACTTTTTATTCCACCAATTCCCTTCCTGAATTTTGGCGCCATGTCTCGCATTTTAATCCTTTTTTTTATATCATTGATGGCTTTCGATTTGGTCTTACCGGTTACCATGATGGAAATTTATTGACTGGAGGAATTTACATAGTCAGCATCAACGCGGCTTTATGTTTAGTGCTTTACCAGCTAATAAAAAGGGGCTGCGGCATTAAAAATTAGCTCATCTTTTAGCTAATTAAGTGTGATGTTCTTATACCAAGTTTGTCTTTGCATGAGCTCTCATTGCACTTTCGTAAGCTAAAACCATAAAAACTTTACCACTGAAACCATGCTCACCACAAATCCATCTTCTAACCAGGCAACTTCGCCTCAAGAAAAACTCAATTGGCTACGCCTAGCGCGAAGCGAAAATATAGGCAAATCAACATTTTTCCGCTTAATCGAAATTTTTGGCTCGGCTTCAAAGGCTTTGGAAAATGTTGAAGATTTCGCCAGACAAGGAGGGCTGTCGCGCAAAATCAGAGTTTGTAGCCCATTTGAAGCGGAAGCAGAGCTAAATAATTCTCAGCAATTCGGCGCCGAAATTTTGCTATTTAATGATGATAATTATCCGCGGTTGCTGCGCCAAATTCCTGATCCAGCGCCAATTCTTACTGTCAAAGGTGATATAGAATTTTTTGATCGCGATATCATTGCTGTTGTTGGCCCAAGAAATGCTTCATTTAATGGCATTGCTTTTGCAAAAAAAATTGCCCTTGAATTAGGACAACATTCAATTGTAACTGTTTCAGGAATGGCTCGCGGCATTGATACGGCGGCCCATGAAGCTTCCATTTTAAGTGGTACGATCGGCGTTATTGCAGGGGGCATTAATCATGTATATCCCACAGAAAATAAAAAACTTTATGAGCTTATCTGCAAAAGCGGGCTAGTGATGAGCGAAAATGCTTATAATTTTGTGCCAAAAGGAGGGCATTTTGTTCAAAGAAATCGTTTAATATCCGGCATTGCTCTTGGTGTGGTGGTGGTTGAAGCTGGTTTAAAATCAGGAAGCCTAACAAGATTTGCCATAGAGCAAGGCCGGGAAGTCTTTGCTGTGCCTGGTTCGCCTTTTGATTCTAGGTGCCATGGCACTAACCGTCTGATAAAAGACGGAGCAAAAATGCTTGAAACCATCGACGATATTTTGGAAGAACTTCCTAATTTAAAAGCCCGCTTCAAAGAAGCTCGTTTCATGAAAGAACCAGAAGCGGTTGAATTTAAGGGCCCTTCACCAAAAATGCCAAAAGATAGCGAAATTAAAAAAGCTCGCCAAGAAATTTTTACGAAGCTAACTTTCGACCCAATCTCAATAGAAGAAATAATTTTAGCCACAGAACTGCCTCCAAGGATTGTCAACATTGCTTTGGTGCAGCTTGAGCTTGCTGATAAAATTGAAGTAAATTCCGGCAAAGCCAACTTAAAACCAACTTTCTCACAAGAACAATAACTTATAACCATCCAACACCAAATATCAGACACCAACTATCCAGCGTTAAACGCTATGCATTAAGCACTAAATAATTATGACAAAATTCGACAAATCAAAACTCCCATCCCGCTACGTTACTAATTCGCATGGCTGCGAGGCTCGTAAAACCATGCTCTATAACATTCAAACCAATCTTTATCCGCAAGGTTTGAAAGAAGATGATCTGCAAAAGCCTTTTGTTGGCGTGGTAAGCGCCTGGAACGAAGCAGCGCCGTGCAATATCGCTTTACAACGCCAAGCCCAGCCAGCCAAAAAAGGCGTGAAAGATTCTGGAGGCACGCCACGCGAGTTCACCACTATCACTGTTACCGACGGAATTGCCAATGGCCATCAAGGCATGAAATCATCGCTGGCTTCGCGTGAAGTTATCGCTGACTCAATTGAGTTAACGGTGCGCGGCCACTGCTATGATGCGCTAGTTGGCATTGCTGGTTGCGATAAATCTTTGCCTGGAATGATGATGGCAATGTGCCGCTTAAATGTGCCTTCCGTCTTTATGTATGGCGGCTCTATCTTGCCGGGAAAATTTCATGGTAAAGATGTGACAATCGTTGATGTCTTTGAAGGAGTAGGGCAAAGAGACGCCGGAAAAATGTCGGATTCTGATTTAATTGAGTTGGCAAAAGTTGCGTGCCCTTCGGCTGGCGCCTGCGGAGGCCAATTCACTGCCAATACTATGGCTTGCGTTAGCGAAGCAATTGGCCTGGCCTTGCCTGGCTCTTCAGGTGCTCCGGCCCCTTATGAATCGCGGGATGAATATGCTTACCAATCAGGAAAAGCAGTGATGAATTTGATCGAAAAAGGCATAAAAGCGCGCGATATAGTAACCAGAAAGTCTTTGGAAAATGCCGCTGCCATTGTTGCGGCAACAGGTGGTTCCACAAATGCTGTTCTTCACTTGCCGGCAATTGCTAATGAATGCGGCATTGATTTTGACGCTTTTGACATCGCCGAAGTTTTTAAAAGAACCCCATATATTGCCGATATGAAACCAGGTGGAAAATATGTTGCTAAAGATCTTTATGAAGCTGGCGGCGTACAAATGATTCTGAAGGTTTTACTTGATGCTGGTTTCATTCATGGTGATTGCTTGACGGTGACTGGTAAAACCATGGCAGAGAATTTGGCCGAGATGAAATTTAATGAAAAGCAAGACGTGGTTTATCGCCCCGAAAAGCCTTTATCACCAAGTGGTGGCGTGGTTGTTTTAAAAGGAAATTTGGCTAAAGACGGCGCGGTTGTAAAAATTGCCGGCATGCAGAAAGATGCTCTTAAATTCACCGGAACCGCTCTCTGCTTTGATTCAGAAGAGGATTGTTTCAAGGCCGTTGAATATAAACAATATAAAGAAGGGGATATTTTGGTAATCCGCTATGAAGGCCCGCGCGGTGGCCCAGGCATGCGTGAAATGCTTGCTACAACTGCGGCGATCTATGGCCAAGGTATGGGCGGCAAAGTTGCTTTAATCACTGATGGGCGCTTTTCTGGTGGAACCAGAGGTTTCTGTGTTGGCCATGTAAGCCCAGAAGCAGCGGTTGGCGGCACTATCGCCCTTCTCAAAAATGGCGATAAAATCACTATCGATGCCGTTAAGGGAACTATCGATGTTGAGCTAAGCGAAGAAGAATTAATCAAACGCAAAGCCGCCTGGCAACAAAGAAAAAATGATTACCAATCTGGAACCCTGTGGAAATATGCCCAAACTGTTGGTTCAGCCAGGTTTGGCGCTGTAACCCATCCAGGCGCGAAGAAAGAAAAATTTTCTTACGATAAAATTTAGAAGTGTTTGAGGATTTATGCCTTACTCTCAAACCCAATCTATCCTCGGCTTTTATTGGCAGCAAAAAACCTATGA
>CAZCWN010000048.1:10111-13226 GCA_964502375.1 uncultured Rhizobium sp.
TTTACCAACGCTTTCAATTCTCAGAAGTTTTAAGCAATTTATTAGCCTCGCGCGAAATTCCGCTTGATGAAATTGAAAATTTTTTAGAGCCCAAAATCAAAACCGCCTTGCCCGACCCTTTTGAATTAGGGGATATGGAAAAGGCTGTGGCACACGTAATTGATTCCATTAAGCGCAATAAAAAAATTACTATTTTTGCTGATTACGATGTTGATGGCGCCACTTCTGCTGCTGTGCTCAATCGCTTTTTCCGAGCTATTGGAGTTGAGGCGGAAATTTATATTCCTGATCGCATTTTAGAAGGGTATGGGCCGAATTCTGCGGCATTATTGAATCTGAAAAAAAACGGCACTGATCTTGTAATCACGCTTGATTGCGGCACTGTTGCTTTTAAGGCGTTGGAAGATGCAAAAAAAGCTGGGCTGGATGTTATTGTAATTGATCATCATTTGGGAGTGCTTGAAAAACCTGAATCTATCGCGGTTATAAATCCCAATCTTTTGAATGAAACTTTTCCCCATAAACATCTTTGCGCTGCTGGTGTAACATTTCTGTTCGTGGTGGCCATTAATAAAAAATTGCGCGAAGCAAATTTTTATGCGCAAAAAAAAGAGCCAAATTTATTGCATCTTTTAGATTTGGTGGCTCTTGGAACAGTTTGTGATGTAATGCCGCTAAGCGGCCTGAATCGTGCCTTCGTGGCCTCAGGTTTAAAAATTCTAAAGCAAAGAAAAAATTTAGGATTGCGCGAAATTTGTGATGTGGCTGGCCTTGATGAAGAGCCAAGCGCCTATCATTTAGGTTTTATTATCGGCCCCAGAATCAATGCTGGTGGGCGTGTAGGGCAATCTAACCTGGGAGCAAAAATTTTATCCAGCGAGGATGAAAGCGAAATTCAGCACCTCGCTATGCAGTTGGAAAATTTTAATAAACAGAGAAAAGAAATCGAAGTCCAAGTTTTAGATGAGGCCGTGAGGGCTCTAGAATCAGGCGTTGGCGGCTTTTCAAAAAATGATCCAATAATTTTTGCTGCATCCAAAAATTGGCATCAAGGTGTTATTGGCATTGTTGCTTCGCGCTTGAAAGATCTTTATGGTAAGCCCACTGCGGTAATTGCACTTGATGATGAAGGCAACAAAGGCAAGGCTTCGTGCCGTTCAATTTCGGGCATTGATTTTGGCGCTGAAATTTTAAAAGCGCGGCTAGAAGGCTTATTGCTTGAGGGCGGAGGGCATGCAATGGCCGGTGGTTTTGCCGTAGAGCCAACAAAAATTCCGGCTTTGCACAATTTTTTTAGCAAAAATTTGGGTAAAAAAATTGCTGAAATTTCGGCGCAAAAAAGGATGGAATTTGATATTGCTCTTGACTTAGCACAAGTAAATGTTGAATTGCTAAAAGAGCTTTCAAAGCTAGAGCCATTTGGCGTTGGTAATGTCCGACCAAAATTTGTTTTGCGTAATGTACAAAAAGTTTCTGCAAAAATTGTGGGGCAAACGCAAGAGCATATTAATTGCGTTTTTTCATCAAAAAGCGCTGTTGGGTTTAATGGGCAAATCCAGGCAATTGCCTTTCGCAGCAATAATACAGCGCTTGGCGAGGTTTTACTTAATTCAAAATATAAAGCGCTGAATTTGGTTGGAACGTTGAATATCAATAGCTGGATGGGGATCGAAAAAGTACAAATGGTGATTGAGGATATTATTATATGAATAAAGAAACATTACTCCTGGAGCTGGTAGAAAATGGAGTTTTGAAAAGCCAAAACATCCGCCGGGCTCTTGATTTTGTTGATCGTAAAGATTTTCTTCCCAGTAATTTTCAAGGTAACGCCTATATTAATTCTCCTATCCCAATAGGCTTCGGACAAACTAATTCGCAGCCTCTGACAGTAGTTTTTATGCTGGAATTGCTGATGGTTGAATCGGGAAATAAAATTCTCGATATTGGCTCAGGCTCTGGTTGGACAACAGCCTTACTAGCATTTTTAACCGGCGAGATAGGGCAAGTTACCGGCTTGGAACGCGTGCCAAAATTAGTTGAGTTTGGTAAAAATAATTTAACCAAATATAACTTTAAACACGCCAAAATCGCGCCAGCACAGCCAGGAGACCTTGGCATTGTTGGGGAAAAATTTGACCGCATCCTGGTTTCAGCCTCTTATCCCCACATTCCGCCTGAATTACTAGATCAGCTAGAAATTGGCGGGATCATGGTGATTCCAGTGCAGGAATCGATTTGGAAAATAAAAAGAACCAGCGAAACCGGTCTAAAAGAAGAAGAGTTCTTTGGTTTTAATTTTGTGCCGTTGATTAAGTAAGGCTCGAGGGAAAAGTTGTTTTAGTGATGGGAGGCTTCATGTTTAGCTATAGTCAAATATAGAACCTCGCTTCTCTAGAATTATAGCTTCAGGCTTTATGGCAATTGCCGCAGTTTTATTTTTTACTTTTGTAATTAACCACTTTTTTTTGCGGGTAAAATCTTAACATAATTAGCAATATATTGACCAAGCTATGGTTACTAGCAGCCCTTCTTCACCATGTAAAATTTCGCTTCCCCTCGTGGATAATAATATCTGCGGTAGAAAAGAATTAAATAAAGTGTTGTGGGCAGCGTGAGCAAATGTGCTGGGCCAGATGGAATGCTCTTTTTCAAAAAGGCGAGTATAAATTATTGAGAACAAAAGAACATTGAGGAGAAAAATTAGTATTTTAATGGTTGGCGTTTCCAGTTCTAAATATAATGGTATATGCCAACTTCCCCATATTACTCCAACGACCAAAGCTCGTGAAAGAAAAGAGAAATTTTTAGGCAGCTTGCGTAATAAAAAACCGCGCCAACCAATTTCTTCTCCTAAAGCAAATATGGCGCTGATTAGAAACATATAAAGCAATCCGTAAATTAGCACCCTTATCCACAGCTTAACTACATTACCTCCTACATATTCAAGTGCGGATTCTCTCCAGCCCAGCGTCCCTAGATCAAAAATTATCAAAAAGAAGATTGTTAAAACAAAAGCCGGTGCGGCAATTAAGGCGCCGGCAAGAGCATTTTTTATGCTTCCTATAGCATACTAAACTAACCTTACATATTTACTTTCAGTTAAAACCAAATCTAA
>CAZCWN010000049.1:0-13113 GCA_964502375.1 uncultured Rhizobium sp.
TATAGAGATCATAATTCAGTTAAATAAAATTACAACTCGTGACGACAGTATCTAGTAGGGTAAAACATATCTAAGCGCCACTCTATGACAGGGTGAAAGTAGCCGCTATTTACTTAAAAATGCTTTTATCACTTTCTAACGTCAAATGCATCGCGCAACGCCTCTCCAATAAAAACTAACAAAGTTAAAATTACAGTAATGGTTATAAAGCCAGTACTTCCAAGCCAGTAAGCACTAATATTATTTTTCCCCTGCGCCATTAACTCGCCTAAAGAGGGCGAGCCGATTGGTAATCCCAGGCCTAAAAAATCCAGAGAAGCCAAAGTTGTGATTGAGCTGGCAAGTAAAAAGGGTAGGTTCGCAATAATAATTGGGGAAGCATTAGGTAGAATATGGCGAAAAATAATTCTTAAATTTCCTGCTCCCATCGCTTTACTTGCCCGTACAAAATCAAAATTGCGCAAGCGTAAAAACTCGGCTCGCACATATGAAACCAAAGTTACCCAGCTAAAAAGTAGCATCAATATTAAAAGGGTGAAAAAATTTGGCTCAATTATCGAAGATAAAATTATCAGCAGAAATAAAACAGGCATGCTAGACCAAATCTCTATAAAGCGTTGTAGCGAAAGATCGATCAGACCGCCAAAATATCCTTGTACGGCACCAAGAACAATCCCTAAAGCGGTGGAAAAAAAAGTTAAAATTATACCAAAAAGTAAAGAAATTCTTAGACCATAAATCACGCGGGCAAGCACATCACGCCCATTATCATCGGTGCCCAAAATGTTACTGCTGCTTGGTTTTGAAGGGGCAGGGCCGCTAGCTTTATAGTTGATAGTGTCGTAAGAAAAAGGGATTGGTGGGAAAATCATCCAGCCGTCTTGATTAATTAAATTTTCTATTGTCGGATCTCGAAAATCAGTTTTGGTTTCAAAAACGCCGCCAAAAGTTTTTTCTGGGTAAGATTTAAAAATTGGGAAATAAAAATTAGATTTGAAGCTGACTAGTAAAGGTTGATCATTGGCTATGAGTTCAGCAAAAAGAGTAATAAAAAAGAGGAAAGTAAATATTATAAAAGAAATATAACCGCGTTTGTTTTTTTTGAATTTGCTGAAAAAATTCATGCGATTTTTGGAAAATTAGAAGATTTCTTTATATTTAGTACCAATGGCTCTAAGTAAAAAAGAGAATAAGATCAAATATAATGTGAAGAAAGCAAAGCACAAAAAAACTGTCCTGAAAAAAATTCCAGGACAGTTTTTTAATTTGGGAAATGAGCTTATAGCTATTTTTAAGCTAACTCCTCTTTATATAGCGGAGCCTCATTTGCAGCAGCTTCCTCGGCCTTCTTTTCTTGATTGGCAATTTTACGATATTTGCTGGCCATTAAACCTGTGCCGGCCGGGATCAAACGGCCAACAATGATATTTTCTTTTAAGCCTTTCAAATTATCAAATTTGCCTTGGACTGAAGCATCTGTAAGAACGCGAGTAGTCTCTTGGAAAGAAGCGGCAGAAATAAATGACTTAGTTTGCAATGAAGCTTTGGTTATACCAAGCAGCACTGGACTGCATTCAGCCGGTTTCATATTTTGAGCAATCATTTTGTTATTGATTTCCTCAAATACGTCACGGTCGATATATTCGCCAGGAAGCAGCGTAGTGTCGCCGGATTTAGTGACTTCAACACGTTTAAGCATCATGCTTAGGATTACTTCAATATGCTTGTCGTCAATTTTTACGCCTTGCATACGGTAAACTTTTTGCACCTCATTCACCATATAATCGGTGAAAGCTTGCATGCCTAATATACGCAGAATGTCGTGCGGAACTAAATTACCATCAACTAAGATATCACCTCTCTTAACCAAATCTCCCTCGCCAACAAATAAGTGTTTGGTTTTGACAATGCTATATTCAACTGGCTCTTGCGAGGCATCTTCTGGGCGCACCAAAATTCTGCGTTTGGTTTTGTAGTCTTTACCAAACTCGATGCGGCCATCAACTTCACTCATTACCGCGGCATTTTTTGGTTTGCGAGCTTCAAACAACTCAGCAACGCGCGGAAGACCACCGGTAATATCACGAGTTTTTGAAGATTCTTTTGGAATTCTTGAAATTACATCGCCGGCCTTTACTTCATCGCCATTGGAAACGCCAATTACTGTATTAATTGAAAGAGGATATTCTTTCAAAACATCGTCCTTGGCGTTAGCAACTGAAAGCCTAGGTTTTAAATCTTGTTTGCTATATTGTTTCCAATCCATGACGATTTTAGTTGAAACGCCAGTGGATTCTTCAATTTTCTCGCGCAAAGAAACATTTTCGCTGAGGTCATTATATTTTACTATACCGCTTACTTCAGCAATTACCGGAATGTTATAAGGATCCCATTCCGCTAGGTGATCACCTTTGGCAACCTCTGAACCATCTTTATGAGTGATGATAGCACCATAAGGTAATTTATAGCTGTGAATTTCTTTTTGGTCCTTATCAAGCAAAGTGATTTCAGAGTTTCTACTGATGACCACGATTTTTCCATCGCGATTAAGAATAGTTCCTTTATCAGAAATCCGAACTTTACCATCTGAGATAGCAGAAATTGAGGATTGATCTGTTCCTCTTTGTGCTGCACCACCAATGTGAAACGTTCTCATCGTTAATTGTGTTCCTGGCTCACCAATTGATTGAGCGGCAACAACGCCGATAGCTTCGCCAATGCTGACAATATTACCTGTTGCCAAATCACGGCCATAACATTTGACACAAACGCCATCTTGTGTTTTACAAGTTAGAACAGAACGGGATTTGATCGTTTTAACTTCAGCCTTTTCGATTGCTTCAGCCAAAGCCTCATCAATCATAGTCCCGGCGCGAACAAGAGTTTTCTTGCCGTCAGGGGTTTTTACATCTTCCAATGGAACGCGGCCTAAGGCTTGCTCAGAAAGCGGAGAAATTACACGACCATCATCAACAACTGATTCAAGAATTACTCCTTCATTAGTATTGCAATCTTCTTCAACCACAATGCAATCCTGAGAAACGTCAACTAATCTTCTAGTTAAGTAACCAGAGTTGGCGGTTTTAAGGGCCGTATCAGCCAAACCTTTACGGGCACCGTGCGCAGAAATGAAATATTCCAAAACGCTTAGACCTTCTTTGAAGTTTGAAATGATCGGAGTTTCAATGATTTCACCAGATGGTTTTGCCATCAAACCACGCATACCAGCAACCTGTTTGATTTGATTTTCTGAACCTCTAGCGCCGGAGTCAGCCATCATGAAGATTGAATTTGCTTCAACCGGAGTTGAGAAACTAGAGATTGATCCCATCATTTCGCGCGAGATTTTGCCAGTACAGTTAGTCCACTCGTCGACTACTTTGTTATAGCGCTCGCCGGCGGTAATTAAGCCATCTCTATATTGTTTTTCGAGTTTTTTAACGCGCTCCAATGATTCAGAAATATGTCTTTGTTTTCCTTGTGGAATAACCATATCATCTTTGCCAATCGAAATGCCCGCGTGGCAAGCGTTCTTAAAGCCGAGACCCATTATGCGATCACAAAACATGACGGTTTCTTTCTGGCCACAATTACGATATACAGCATCAATCAAGCTGGTTACCGCTTTTTTGGTCATAGTTTTATTAACAATCTCATAATCGCCTTTCATGGCATTTGGTAGAATGTTATAAAGCGAAACGCGGCCTGGGGTGGTTTCAACTCTTCTAAAAGATCTTTCGCCATCAGAATCCTTAACGGTATAGCGATAAAGGATTTTATTATGCAGAGAAATAATTTTGCTGTTTAAAGCATGGCTAAGTTCAAAATCATCAGCAATGACGCGAGGTTTAGCTTCAGCATAATCTTTGCCTTCCATGGTTATATAATAAAGGCCAAGAATGATATCTTGTGAAGGAACGATAATCGGCTTACCATTAGCAGGGCTCAGAATATTATTGGTGGACATCATCAAAGCACGTGTTTCAACCTGAGCTTCGATTGAAAGGGGAACGTGCACGGCCATTTGGTCACCGTCAAAGTCCGCGTTAAAGGCAGCACATACAAGAGGGTGTAATTGGATAGCTTTACCTTCAGTTAGAACTGGTTCGAATGCTTGGATACCAAGTCTATGAAGAGTTGGGGCGCGGTTTAGAAGTACAGGGTGTTCTTTAATAACTTCATCCAAAATGTCCCAAACCTCTGGCCTTTCTGCCTCTACTAATTTCTTAGAAACTTTGATAGATGGAGATTTGCCATAAAGTTCAAGCTTAGAATAAATGAAAGGCTTGAACAGTTCGAGAGCCATTTTTTTTGGCAAGCCGCATTGGTGAAGTTTCAATTCAGGACCAACCACGATTACGCTTCGGCCAGAATAATCCACACGTTTACCAAGTAAGTTTTGACGGAAGCGCCCTTGCTTTCCTTTCAGCATATCGCTTAAGGATTTGAAAGGTTTTTTGTTGGAATTTTTTACCACAGCGCCCGAGCGGCCATTGTCAAGAAGGGCATCAACCGATTCTTGTAACATACGCTTTTCATTTTTGATGATAATTTCGGGTGCGCCGAGTTCCATCAGCCTTTTTAAACGGTTATTACGATTAATAACACGGCGATAAAGTTCGTTTAAATCAGAAGTTGCAAAGCGGCCACCATCAAGCATTACCAGTGGTCGGATATCTGGTGGAATAACGGGTAAAACATTCATTACCATATTCTCCGGCTTGTTATCAGATTCGAGGAACTGCTCAACAAGCTTTAATCTTTTAATGGTTTTTTCGCGCTTAAGCTCAGAAGTTTGAGTAGCTAAATCTTCGCGTAGTTCTTTTTGTAATTTTTTAAGATCAAGTTTTTGCAAAAGTTTTTGCACAGCTTCTGCGCCCATTTCGGCAACGAAACTGCCATAGCCATGCTCATTTTGCAGTTTTTCATATTCATCTTCAGTTAAAATTTCGCCTTCTTTGAGAGGAGACATTAAGCCGTCTGTCACTATATAAGCTTCGAAATAAATCACCTTCTCAATAGCTTTCAAAGTTGTGCCCAGCATAGTGCTTATACGTGATGGCAATGACTTTAAGAACCAAATATGGGTAATTGGGGCGGCAAGCTCAATATGGCCCATTCTCTCACGGCGAACCTTTGAAGAAGTGACTTCAACACCACATTTTTCGCAGACGATACCTTTATATTTTATGCGCTTATATTTTCCGCAAAGACATTCATAATCTTTAATTGGGCCAAAAATTCTAGCGCAAAAAAGTCCATCTCTTTCTGGTTTGAAAGTACGATAGTTAATTGTTTCCGGTTTAGTAACCTCGCCGAAAGACCATGATCTGATTTTATCAGGATCTGCGATAGAAATTTTGATGGCGTTAAAGTCTAAAAGATCAACTGCACTGTTTGCAGTTAAGCTTAAAAGACCATGTGAAGAAGTTCCTGCTAATGACATATTTTTATGTTTTTATTTTTCGACTAATTCGATATTTAAACCTAAAGAGCGAACCTCTTTGATCATTACATTGAAAGATTCCGGAATGCCACAATTGAAATTCTGATTTCCCTGAATGATTGATTCGTAAATTTTGATTCTACCAACTACATCATCAGATTTAACAGTGAGCATTTCTTGCAACGAATATGCAGCGCCATATGCTTGTAGGGCCCAACATTCCATTTCCCCGAATCTTTGTCCACCGAAATGCGATTTACCGCCTAGAGGCTGTTGAGTGATCAAACTGTATGGCCCGATTGAACGTGCGTGAATTTTATCATCAACTAAGTGATGTAATTTCAGCATGTAAATATATCCCACAGTGACTCTACGGTCAAATTTTTCGCCGGTTTTGCCGTCAAAAAGGTCAATTTGTCCAGATTTATCTACCCCAGCAAGCTTGAGTAATTCGGTTATATATTCTTCTTTTGCCCCTTCAAAAATTCCGGTAGCAAAATGGACACCATTTTTGAGGGTTGAAGCGAAAGAAATCAACTCTTCGTCAGACATAACTTTGATTTTTTTGGTTTCTTCTTCAGAAGAATAAATCGCCAAAATCTTGTCACGTAAACGCTCTACAAATTCAGCTTTTTTAGTTGAAATTTGATCAAGGAGCGTTCCGATTTGTTTTCCTAATTCTTTTGCTGCAAAGCCAAGGTGAGTTTCAAGAATTTGACCCACGTTCATACGAGAAGGAACCCCCAGTGGATTTAAAACAATATCAACCGGCTCTCCCTCGGCAGAGTAAGGCATATCCTCAAGTGGAGCGATTTTTGATACGACACCTTTGTTACCGTGGCGCCCTGCCATTTTATCTCCAGGTTGTAAGCGATATTTTGAAGCTATGTAAACTTTAACAATTTTTAGAACACCTTGTCCTAATTCGTCACCAGCTTTAATGCGGGCAACTTTGTCGCTAAATTCTTTCTCAATATCAGCAACATATTTATTATGTGTCTTGATCAACTTCTCAGCCTTATCCATGATTTTTGCATCATCAATAACGATTTTGATCAAGTGATTTTTAGATAGAGGCTCTAACTCTTTGGCATTCAAGGTTGATTTTGATTTTAGTTTATCAACGCTATTGGTGAGTTTTTTGCCATCGAAAAGCTTAATTAATGCTTCTTTCAAAGAGCTTTCCAAGAAAGAAATCCTCAGATTTTTGCGTTTGGCTAGCTCTTCAATTTGTTGCATTTCGATGTAAATTGAGCGCTCGTCTTTTTCGATACCTTTTCGTGAGAAAACTTTTACATCTACCACTGTTCCGCTTACCCCAGTTGACGCATAAAGTGAGGAATCTTTCACATCTGAGGCTTTTTCACCAAAAATTACCTTCAATAATTTTTCTTCCGGAGTCATCGGTGATTCGCTTTTTGGAGTGGTTTTTCCAACCAATAAATCTCCTGGTTTAACCTCGGCACCGATATGAATAATACCTTCTTCGTCAAGTTTAGCTAGAACCTCTTCGCTAACATTTGGTATGTCGCGTGTAATTTCTTCAGGCCCTAAACGAGTATCACGAGCCACCACTTCAAGTTCTTCAATATGAATTGAAGTGAAGGTGTCATCGGCTAATAATTTTTCTGAAATGATGATTGAGTCTTCAAAATTGTAGCCGTTCCAAGGCATGAAAGCTACACGCACATTCTTGCCTAAAGCGATTTCACCATTTGAAATTGAATGTCCGTCAGTGATTATTTGGCCTGCTTTTACAACTTGGCCGACTTCAACTGTTGGCCTTTGATTGACGCAGGTGTCCTGATTTGTTCTGACATATTTTGAGAGATTATATACATCGATATTTGGGACGCCGTCTTCACAAGATTCGATAGCGATTTTTGAGGCATCTACAAATTTTACCACGCCATCTTTTTTAGCACGAATTACAGCGCCAGAGTCGGCAGCGATAACGGCTTCCATTCCTGTTCCAACCAATGGCGCATCAGGTCGCAATAAAGGAACAGCTTGACGTTGCATGTTTGAACCCATTAAAGCACGGTTGGCATCGTCATTTTCCAAGAAAGGAATAAGAGTAGTGGCAATTGAAACGATTTGCTTGGTTGAAACGTCAATATAATCGATTTTTTCTGGTGGCATCATAACGAACTCCCCATTCTTACGACAGCTTACCAAATCGGATTTAATATTGCCTTTGTCATCAATATTAATGGTGGAAGGGGCTATAGTGAAATCAACTTCTTCCATCGCAGAGAGATATTTAACTTCGTTAGTTATTTTACCGTTAACCACCTTGCGATAAGGAGTTTCAATAAAGCCATAATTATTAACCCTAGCATAGGTAGCTAAACTATTGATCAAACCAATATTCGGGCCTTCTGGAGTTTCGATTGGGCAAATACGACCATAGTGAGTTGGGTGGACGTCGCGGACTTCAAAGCCTGCTCTTTCACGAGTAAGACCGCCTGGGCCTAGTGCTGAGAGCCTACGTTTGTGAGTTATATCAGCAAGAGGGTTGGTTTGATCCATAAATTGTGAAAGCTGTGAGGTAGCAAAAAAGTCTTTCACTGCTGTAATCAAAGGTTTGGAGTTGATCAAGCTTTGTGGCATGATAGTATCAACTTCCACCGAATTCATTTTTTCGATAATTGATTTTTCAATGCGCGACATACCGATACGCAATTGGTTTTCAATTAACTCACCTACTGCTCTAACGCGACGATTAGCCAAATTATCAATATCATCAGTTTTGAGATCATTGTGCTTGATTAAGCTTAGAATCTTAATTGTTTGCTCAATATCACTATGAGTTAAGAATAGAGTATCTTTATCAATATTTAAACCCAGGCGATGATTCATTTTCATTCTGCCTACATCAGATAGGTTATATCTGGCATCAGAGAAGAAAAGGTTCTCAAAATAATTTTTAGCAACTTCAAGTGAAGAAGGAGCTTCGCCAAGTCTGATTGCTTTGTAAATATCAAACAAAGCATCTTTTTGGGTTTGGTTTTTATCAACTAACATCGTGTTGTAGAGGTAGGGACCGATGTCTAGTTTACTTGGGTTGATTATAGAAATAGTTTTAAAATTTAATTTCTGTAAAATTTCTAAGCTCTCAGCTGTTACAATACTGCCAGCTTCTAGAAGCAATTCACCAGTATCCGCTTCGATCAAATCTTTAGCTACAACATAGCCAAGAAGAACTTCATCGGTTAGGAGATAATATTGGAATTTTTCATCCTGTAATTTTTCTATTAGTTTGCGATTAAGCTTAGTACCTTCTTTAACTCTTACTTCTCCAGTATCAGCGCAGACCAAATCATGAGGAACTTTTTTGCCTGTGAAAGATTCAGGATCAAATTTTAATGCCCAGCCTCCTTTTGTTAGGACCGCATCAACGAAGCCATAAAAGTTGCATATTATTGATTCAGAAGTCATTCCAATTGAGCGCAATAATGAGGAAACTGGAATTTTTCTTTTTTTATCAACGCGGAAATAAAGGATGTCTTTGCTATCAAATTCAAAATCGAGCCATGAGCCAATATGAGGGATTATTTTGGCTGTATAAGATTTTGAACCAGAAAGTTTTACATTTTCACTGTCAAAGAAAACGCCAGGTGCCCGGCGCATTTGAGAGACAATAACTCTTTCGGCTCCATTTACAATGAAGCTGCCTGTTTCGGTCATTAAAGGAATATCGCAAAGATAAACTTCTTGTTCTTTGATTGAGCGGATCTCTTTTACATCACTTCCTTCTTCTTGATGCCATAGAATCAAGCGCAATTGAGAGCGCAGTGGGGCAGAAAAAGTTCTACCAGCCGATAGACATTCATGAGCCTCATATTTTGATTCACCAAGTGAATAACTAACAAATTCAATAGTTACTCTACCGCCAGAATCAGAAAGAGGAAAAAAAGAGTTAAAAACAGATTGAATGCCGATATTTTTGCGGTTTTCCGGCGCGATATTAGCTTGTAAAAATTTTTCGTAGGAATCTTTTTGCAGGGCAATCAGATGAGGGATTGCCTCTCTGTCTTTATTATTGCTGAAACTTTTTCTTAGTAGGGCTTGATCAAAATTACGAGCTTGAACCACCTTTAACCTCTTTGTTTTGATGAGAATTTTGTAGAGTCGGTTTACCGACCCTGGAGTGTGAATTTTGTAAAAAATGTTTAAAGCCCACTCATAAACGAGCTCTAAATCATTTTAACAGGAAACGCCAAAAGCCAACTCACCTAAATAATTGCAGATGAGTTGGCTTTAAGTCAGAAGTAATTACTTCAATTCAACTTTAGCACCAGCAGCTTCTAGCTTTTTCTTTATTTCTTCTGCTTCTGTTTTAGCCACATCAGATTTTAATGATTTTGGAGCTGACTCAACTAAGTCTTTGGCTTCTTTTAAACCTAGGTTAGTGATAGCTCTAACTTCTTTAATAACATTGATTTTATTATCACCAGCTGCAACTAGAACAATTTCAAATTTGTCTTTAACTTCGGCAACGGCCGCAGCAGCAGGAGCTGCAGCTGCGAAAGAGGCAGCAGAAACTCCCCATTTTTCTTGTAATTTTTTGCTAAGATCGGCGAGTTCTAAAACTGTTAGAGATGATAAGGTTTCTGAGAGTTGTTCAAGGTTGGCTGACATTTGTTACCTGTAGTTTATGTTAATAAAATTTAAATTTGTGACACTATTGCTTCAAAGTGGCTAATCCTTTTTCGGGAGCCTCAAGAATTCTCACGAAATCAGATTGAGCGCTAGTAAGTAAGCCGATGAAGGAAGCGCGAACTTCTCCCAAGGAGCCCAATTTTGCCATGTCTTTTATAGCGCCTTCGGCAATAAGTGATTTATTAAAATATCCAATTTTAATTTTCAGAGCTTCAGTTTGTTTAGCTATATCGCAAGCTGCTTTGGAAAGAGCTACTGGGTCCTGTGAATAAAGAATGGCTGTTGGGCCAGTTAAATGAGGAATAAGAACCTCTAACTCTGTTCCTTTGATAGCAACTTTTACCAAAGTATTTTTGGCAATTTTCATGTTGCAGTTTTTAGCTTTTAGAGCAACGCGCAAATCGTAAAGCTGTTTGTCATTCATTCCACGATAATGGATAATTGAGACAAAAGCGCTGTTAGTAAGTTTATCTTTTAAGAAAGAGGCTAAATTTGCCTTTTGAGTTCTATTCATTTTTAAAAATCATTATAGTGAATCAATGGCTACCTGTACTGAAGGGCCCATAGTGGTATTAAAGAAAAATTCTTTAATAAACTTTCCTTTAGCACTTTCTGGTTTTGCTTCTTTGATTGCTTTGATGATTGCGTGTGTATTTTCAAGTAAGGCTTGAGTATCAAAGTCAATTTTGCCAACCAAACAATGGATTGTGCCAGCTTTGTCGTTTTTAAAATCAACCTTACCTTTTAAGGCATCAGAAACTGCTTTTTTGATATCAGTTGTAACAGTGCCATTTTTTGGGCTTGGCATCAAGCCACGTGGCCCAAGCTTTTTAGCAACTTTGCTGATTTTTTGCATTACATCAGGAGTGGCCACGCAACAATCAAAATCTAGAAATCCATCTTCTATTTTATTAACTAAATCCTCAAGACCAGCCATTATAGCTCCTGCTTCGAGGGCAACTTTTCTTTGTTCATCATTGGCAGCAAAAACGACAATTTTTACTTTTTTGCCAGAACCATGGGGTAATAAAACTGAGCCTTTCACTGTTTGATCAGATTGTTTAGCGTCAATACCTAAATTTATTGCAATATCTAGTGTTTCAACGAATTTGCGTTTTTTTGCTAGACTTAATTCTTTAGCTTTCGCAATTGCTTCTTCAAGATTTGCTGCTGAACACTTTTCAATAATTTGCTTCGCAGTTTTTTTGTTGTTTTTTGCCATTTGTAACTATGTTTGAAAAATTATTCTACTACTTCTAAGCCCATTGAAATAGCTGAGCCTTTAACCATTTGAACGCAAGCTTCAAGATCAGTTGCATTCATATCGACCATTTTTTTCTTGGCCACATTTGTGATTTGAGCCATGGTAATTTTGCCGGCACTGTCTTTTCCTGGAGCTGATGAACCTTTTTCTAGCTTAATTTCTTTCATTATTAAATAAGAAACGGGAGGGCTTTTGGTTGTAAAAGTAAAGGATTTATCTTTGTAAGCAGTGATAGTTACCGGGATTGGTGTTCCGAGATCATAATCGAATTTTAAGGCATTGAATTGCTTGCAAAATTCCATGATATTGAGGCCCTTTTGACCTAAAGCTGGTCCAATTGGAGGAGCTGGATTAGCTTTTCCTGATGGCACCTGCAATTTAATGAGGCCCAAAACTTCTTTTGTATTTTTCGACATATTAAATTCTTGATGAATAGCCCTGACTAATAGCGATGGGGCCTTGATATTATTGGCTTCGCAACGGTTTTTAAAACTGCCCGGCCTTTTGCAAGGCGCGGCAATTTATTTTTGAAAAAACAAATTGCAAGTAATTTTTTCTAAGATCCATCCTAGCCTATTTGAATTCAAATTTGGGTTATAGAGTAGTGCTTTTTAATAAATTTTATGAGCGATGGCTCAAATTATTTTATTAAAATTATGAATGAGGATAGAGTTAGAGATGAATTTTAGTAAATTAAAAATGGCTTAAAAAGGGTTTAAGAAACTTTTTCAACTTGGTTGATATCTAATTCCACTGAGGTGGCGCGACCAAAAATTAAAACTGAAATTTTAACTTTTTGCTTTTCGGCATCAAACTCTTCAACAACTCCTGAGAAGGATTCGAAAGGGCCTTCAATGATGTTTAGAGTTTCTCCAACTTCAAAAATAATATTTTTATTATCAGGAACTTGTTCCGAAGAAAGTTTTAAAATTTCCTGCATTTTTTCATCAGCAACGGGCTGAGGATTGTTTTTGCCCCCTAAAAATCCCATAATTTTGGGGATAGAGTTAATTATATTATAAGCCTCACCATCTAAATTAGCTTTGATAAAAACATATCCAGGGAAAAGCTTTTGAGCTTCCTGAACTTTTTGTCCTTTTTTAATTTTAATAACTGATTTAGTGGGAACCAAAACCTCGCTTATGTATTTTGCAGCGGGGCCACGAAGCATCATCGATTTTATATCTGCTGCCACTTTATTTTCTTGGCCGGCCATTACATTTAGAATGTACCATTTGCTTTCTGTTTTCTGTTCCATGGACTAGTGGGATGAATTTATAAACCGAAAATAATTCCGATGATTTTTGAAATAATGAAATCGGCAAATAAAATTGCCAAAGAAGTAATAATTATTGTTACTAGAATCGTGATTGTGGTGAGGTAAGTTTCCTTCTTAGAGGGAAGTTGTAGCTTTTTTAACTCTTCAATTGCGTCACGAAAAAAATTTATTGCTTGCACGTTTTTTTTAAATTGATGGCAGGAGCGAGAGGAATCGAACCCCCAACCAACGGTTTTGGAGACCGCTACTCTACCAGTTGAGCTACGCTCCTAAATTATTTAGGAAATAATGTAATTTATAGGCTCGCTTCCATGACATTGTGATGAGTAGTGATAAACTTTACTTACATCACTAATCATGGGGCGAGCCCGTGGGATCTTAATAGCTTGTCTTAATAAAAACCAATTACTTCAAAATCTTGGCTACGACTCCTGCTCCTACGGTTCTGCCGCCTTCGCG
>CAZCWN010000050.1:0-12809 GCA_964502375.1 uncultured Rhizobium sp.
TAAATAACTTTGATTTACCTTTCGCCAACAAATCAAAAACTCTTTGCCTTAAATCCACAGAATAAGCTTTGGCCATAACACCTCCGTAAAATTGTTAAACCACAATTAGCTGCGGGAATTCTAATTTGATTTAATTAAGTGTATAGAATCTTAGTTTGGTATATTATATCTTAAGAAACTAAGAAGCATTTTTTAATATTTACTGAGGCAATCACACCTTTCTATCTCTCTCCATAACGACAGAGGATATAGCACATATTCAAACAAGCCTTTAAATCTTGAAAAGTTAATCGCTTTTTCTTTTAAAGATCTCATATCCACCTAACAATACAAATTTAAGCAGCTTCATTTTTATAAAAAAATAGCGCCCAATTTTTCAATTGGACGCTATTTTTTAAATCTATCCAAGGATTAATCCTTGATCAACTTTGTTTCTTTAAAATACTTTAAAGCACCAGGGTGAAGGGGGGCAGAATTCCCTTCTCTGAGCATATCTTCTTTTCTAAGAGAAGAAAAAACTGGATGTAGAGTTTTGAAGTTATCAAAATTATCGAATACAGCTTTAGTCAAATTATAAACAACTTCTGGATTGCTTCTTTCAGAAGTAACAATACTGGCTTTAACACCAAATGTTTCAATATTATTTGGGTTGTTGGCATACATACCACCAGGAATTATAGATTTAACATAGTAAGAATTTATTTGGACCAATTTATTAATTGTTTCGCGATCAATTGGGATAATTCTAACTTTGCAAGCTTGAGTAGCTTCTTGCAATACTCCGTTCGGATTGCCAGCAGCATAAATCATTACATCAATTTTTCCATCGCACAAAGCTTTTGGCTGTTCAGATGGTTGTAGATAATTGATTGAAGAAAAGCTCTGCTTTGTCCATCCTTTAGCAGCAATTAATACTTCCATAGTGGCATACATACCAGAACCTTGAGGCCCAAAGTTAACTCTTTTACCAACTATATCATCTATCTTTTGTATATTTGATTTCTCTAAAACAGCGATTGTAAAAGTTTCAGTATAAAGAGAAAATACAGAGCGAAGTTCTTTAAATGGTTTTTGATCAGCAAAAAACCCACTACCACTATAGGCATGATATTGCCAATCAGATTGCACAATACCAAAGTCAATTGCTCCATTTCGAATAGCATTAAGGTTTGAAACCGATCCACCTGTTGATTCAACGGAACATCTAATTCCATGTTCCTTTCTGCCTCTATTTAGAAGCCGGCAAATAGCACCACCAGCTGGGTAATAAACGCCGGTTATGGCCCCTGTACCAATTGAAATATATTTGGTTGCAGCGAAAGATTCCGCGGCAAAACCTAGTAAAGAAGAAGTAAAAAGGATAACCGAGGCTATTTTTTTCATTTGAAGACCGAAAATATTTGTTAATTAATTTACTTTGGAAAAATTTTGCGGTAATTTAGTAAATACGATACTAAAACAAAAAACCGGTTCAAAATTCGAATCATTTTTTAAAAGTCAAAATTTTTCTTTTTATCTGTTTTAGTATAGTTTCTAAAATGCTTTTTAAAAACAATTTAGGAAAAAAATTTTGACATTAAGGAAACCCTGCACTAAGTATTTTTTTGCGAAGTCGAGTTGTAACCAATGTTGTCTTTGCTATATAAGTAAAAAGACAAAAGCAAGTTAAGTAAATAGCCTTACTAAATAATCTATCTAGTTACCCATCTGGACTAATTACTTATTACAATCAATCGATTCAAACACCCAACTCTCAGACCTAAATATCAACTTAAAAAGAAAAATTATGAAACTTTGGCAACAGGTTCTTATTGGCCTTATTTTGGGCGTAGTTACTGGTATAGTTTTAGGAGAAAAAGCTGCCAGCCTAAAAATATTTGGAACCATATTTATTAACCTAATTAAAATGGTTATTGTGCCACTAATTTTCTTTGCATTACTTTCCGGTATCACATCAATGAATGGTGAAGGAAATTTTACTAGAGTTGGTATAAAAGGCTTTAGCAGCTATATTTTAACCGCCGTATTTGCAGTGCTTATTGGTCTAAGCGCTGGTATGATTTTTCATCCTGGCTCAGGCGTTAATCTTCACGCTATCCTTGAAACCTCTCCTCAACAAGCCACAGTTATAACGAAAGCCGCCCCTACTGCTACAGAGTTTTTGTTAAATTTAATTCCGACCAATCCAATTAACTCAATGGCAACTGATAATTTTTTACAAATTATCATTTTTTCTATTTTCACTGGTATCACTATCAACTTAGTTGGTGAAAAAGCTAAGGTTGTAAAAGAATTAGTTGCTTCCGCTTCTCAAGTTTCTTTTAAGATGATAGAGATAATCATTAAACTCGCTCCTTTAGGAGTATTTGGCTTTATTTCTTGGGTCATTGGAACACAAGGTATGGATATCATTGCAGCCTTATTAAAATTAATTACTGCAGTTCTAGCTGCTTGTGCCTTCCAGTATCTAATCTTCGGATTAATGATTCTGGTTTTTGCCCGCCTGTCTCCTCTGCCTTTTTATCGCAAAATTTTGCTTACCCAGTCAATTGCCTTTGCAACCAGCAGCAGTAAAGCAACTCTTTCAACTGCGATGTCACAATTACAAACAAGAATGGGTGTTTCTAAAACAAATTCAAACTTCTTAATGCCACTCGGAGTTTGCATTAATATGGATGGAACAGCCATTTATTTAGGCATTTGCGCTCTATTTTTTGCTCAGGCTTATGGAATTGATTTAACAACTCAAAATTATTTAATGCTTGTTTTAACTTGTACTCTTGGCTCGATTGGCGCCGCTGGAATTCCAAGTGGCTCAATCATATTCATGAGTATGGTTCTATCTTCAGTGAACTTACCAATTGAAGGCATAGGTATAATCCTAGGCGTTGACAGAATTTTAGATATGGTAAGAACTACAGTTAACATCACTGGCGATAGCGCTATAACTTTAATAGTTGACAAAACCGAAGGTGCTTTAGATGAAAAAATTTACTATTCAAAAACAGTTTAAGTTGTTCTCACAAAAAATAAAAAGCTACGCGGGTCTTATGACTTGCGTAGCTTTTTATTTTTTTGCTCCAACTTCATTGGCTGCAGAAAAATCTACGCAAAATTTTTTGCATGAATATGGGCCTGAATTAAAAGCCATCGAAAATTATCTAAACAATATAAAAAACCTGTCGGCAAAATTTATTCAGGAAACTTCTGAGGGAAACGTTCTAGAAGGGAAGTTCTTTCTATCCCGGCCTGGCAAAATGCGCGTTGAATATTTTGCAAAGCCCAAAATCGTAATTGTAGTCAATGGAGCAGTCTTAACTTACTACGATGTAGAACTAGATGAAATATCACGCCTCAGCACCAATACCACCCCTGCCTCTTTCTTAACTAGACCAAACATTTCATTCGAAGCTAAAGATGTTGAGATTACTGACGTTAAAAAACAGGGTGACCAAATTAAGGTCTCGCTAATGAAAAAAAATAGAAAAGAAGCGGGAGAGTTCAGCTTGGTTTTCGATCTAAACCCTTTAAAATTTAGCAAAATGGAAGTAACGAATGATCTTGATCAAACTATTAGCGTTACTTTGTCTGAAATTGATTTTACCAGCCTGATTCCAGATAGAATATTTATACTTAAAAAAGCTGAGGATTAGAACCATACTCCTTCATTTAAGAGCAAATGTTTTTAACATCTAATATAATACTCTAAGAAGAGTTTAATCCAAACTATAAGAGCAATTTTGATGAAGGCTTGGAAGAAAAATTTTAAATAATAGTTTTGCTCTTACTCAAGCTTTTCTCTCGACCACACTTACTAAAATGAAAGATGATTGGCACCTAGAAAATAAAGAATAAACTAAAGTCCCTAATGTCTTTTTCTCTTCATCAAAAAAATCATAAGAAGCGTCATGTTATCAGTGATATAAACATCACGCCATTTGTTGATGTATTGCTGGTTCTTCTGATTATTTTTATGGTGGCCGCCCCTATGATGACTAGCTCGGTAAATGTTGATTTACCTAAAGGCGTTGCGAACCCAGTCAGCGAAAAGATTCAACCTATTTCAGTTTCAGTTAAATCTGATGGAACAATTTTCCTCCAAGAAGAATCTGTTAAATTAGGATCTTTGTCCTCAAAACTTTTGCAATTAAGCGTTAATAATCTGGATAATAAAATTTTTGTAAGAGCTGATAAAAAGCTTGATTATGGGCGCGTAATGGAAGTGGTTAGAATAATTAGCCTGGCTGGCTTTAATCAGGTTGTTTTAGTTACCGAACTAGCCCAATGATTAAGAATCTTCTTTATTCATTGTTTCTCCACTCTCTAATCCTAGCCATCATTTACGCCAATTTTAAACTGAAACATATTTCTGAAAACAAAACCAGTGAAATTGCGGTTAGTTTGGTTGCTCTAAAAGGAAATGATGGCGCAGTCACTAACAAAACAAACGAATCCACGGCTATAAAAAAAGACGAAACATTAAATAAAAATAAAGAATTAGAAAAACCAAAGTCGAAGCAAAAGTCCCCTCGTAATAAAGTTAAGAAACAACCAAAAAAATTAGCCCAATCGAAACCAGAAAAATCACTAAATAAAATAGTTGAAGAAGAAAAAATTCAGGAATTTAAAGAAAAAGAAAAGGTTGAGGAAAAGCAGGAGGAAGCCGCTAAAACTAAGGAAGATAAGATAGTTAACGATAATCAGGATAACGAACAAAGGGAGTCCTTAAATAAAGAAAAAGACCTAGGCTCAAAGCAACAATTTAAAGATGAAAATGAGGCGGATGATCAAAAAGATACTAACAACAATAATTATGCCGAAATGGCTAATAGCCTTGAGAATATTGCTCTCTCAGCACGCGAAAAATTCAATATTCACTCTCAGTTAAAAAGATGTTACAGACATGCTCTCGATGAATCAAAGCTGGTCAGCAAAATAAAAGTTATGGTTAAAGTCAGCATTAGCGAGGATGGGTATATTGATAGTAATATAGATGATATGATTGATAAAGAACGTTATAGCAAACCAAATTCTGCTTATAAAATTGCCATTGATAATGTGCGTCGTGCCTTAGACCTATGCAGCCCGCTTCGCAATTTACCACTGGATAAATATGAAGTTTGGAAAGAAGTGGTTTTAGAATTTGACGATGAAAAAGTTAAAGCGGAAAACCCTGAAAATAAGGCGGAAATTATAGAACAATAAAGCCCCTATAAAATAACCCTACTCCATTTATTATAAAGATGGATCCACTTGTAAACTCTCGAGATTGCCGATCCTTAAAAAAATAAAATTTATGAAATAAAGCTTGCAGGCTTGCACTTAAACAAGCCCGGCCCATGCAGAATTACTCTTCTAATTAAATCTAACTCTTAACCCAAACGCATAAACAAAATCATCCACTCTTTCATGATTATCACGGGCTAGTTCTCGGGTGCCAAAGGCTTTGCAATTATAGCGCACCACAAAATATGGAGCGAATTTTTTGTTGATTTCATAGCGCGTCATAGCACCGAATTCAAGCTCTGACAAACCAGAGCGCACTTCTAATTCTTTTACGTGTTGGGCAAAAAAATTGGCTTCAAGATAAGGCTGCATGATAAATTTCTGACTGAATAAAATATCAAATTCTTGCCGTAATCTGGCGCTGTAGTCTCCATCATCGCTTAGAAAAACATGAGCTTCAGTTTCAAAAAGGTATGGAGACAATCCATGAAAACCGAGAGCCAAATAATTTATACTTTCTTTAGAATAATCACTTTCAAAATCATGGCGGATGCCAATTTGCGCGTCCCAAAATTGGGCAATATTTCTCCCATAAAGCCCCTCTAATTCGCCCTTTTTATCATAATCGCCAAAAATTTTTTTCTCACCTTTTACCCACAAACGATTAATATCACCGCCAATCCAACCATTTAAATTTACACCTCTTTCATTGCCATCGCGCGCTTTTCCGATTTCATTTTCCAAAATAAAATTGTGAAAAATTCTGTTCTTATCCTCAGCGTGTTTTCCCTGTTCAGCAGCAATAGCTTGATTACAAAAAGCGACAAAAAACGTCGCTAGAAGCCAAATTCTTTTCATTTTTTTTCGATTGTTAAATTGGTCATCATTCCGCTTGCCATGTGGAAAAGCAGATGACAATGAAAGGCCCACTCACCTGCTTCATTGGCGGTAAGTAAAGTTGAGATAGTTTGCGCAGGGGGAACTATAATCGTATGTTTATTTGGCAAATAATTCATTTTTTGGCCATTTTCAAGTTGCATAAACATGCCATGAAGATGAATAGGATGGGCCATCATGGTATCATTAATAAATTTTAACCGCACGCGCTCGCCAAATTTTAGAGACACTGGTTTAGGAAATTTTTCGCCATTAATTGTCCAAATATAACGATACATATTTCCGCCAAAATGAAATTCGATTTCACGCACAGGTTTGCGTAAATCTTTTTGTGGCGTGGCCGAAATTAAGTCAGCATAGCTTAAAGCCTTGTGGCCTGGAGGCGTATAGGCATCTGCCCAACCACTTTTCATGGTTTCATGATGATGCATATAATTAATATCCTCCTCTTCATTTTCATCGTCAGACATTTTCATATCAGCCATAGTCAAAATTGTTCTTTTGCGCATTTTAGGAATTTTTATTTCATCACCTTCCTTGGCTAAAAGCCTTCCCAAAGCGTATCCAGAACGATCCAACGCTTCAGCAAAAATTGCATAAGATTGATTTTTTTGCGGAGTAACAATCACGTCATAAGTTTCAGCATTGCCAATTCTGAATTCATCAACCGTGAATGGCTTTACATTTTGACCATCAGCAGCCACAACCTTCATTTTTAAACCGGGAATAGATACATCAAAAAATGTCATTGCCGCTGCATTAACAAAACGAAGGCGTAAAGGTTTATTTGGCGTAAAAATTTTGCTCCAACTTTTTTCTGCTGTTTGGCCATTTATTAAAAAATGATATTTGCTTACATCTGCCAAATCCGTAGGATCCATACGCATTTTGCGCCACATCACGCGATCTTTAAAGGTATGCAGAAATCCGTCCTTTTTGACATTATCAAAAAAAGTAAAAACCGTGCGCCTATTATAGTTATAATAGCTGGAATCAGACTTCAGGTGATTCAAAATCTTGTCAGGATTTTCTTCGCTAAAATCAGAGAGCAAAATTACAGCATCATTTTCCTCAGAAATTGGGGCCTTGCGTGGTTTAATTACAATGGCTCCATAAAGCCCTTGCTGTTCTTGGAAGTTAGAATGAGCGTGATACCAATAAGTTCCTGATTGGCGTATTTTGAAGTGATAGGTAAAAGTTTCACCAGGGGAGATGCCATGAAAACCATTCAGCCCTGGCACTCCGTCCATCTCAGGCGGTAATAAAAAACCATGCCAATGTAGAGAGGTTGGCTCTGATAAAGAATTTTTTACCCTAATTTCAACTTCTTCGCCCTCTTGGAAGTAAAGAGTTGGTGCTGGAATTGTGCCATTTACAGTGACCGCCTTTATTGCCTTTCCGGTAATAAAAACGTCCTGATTTTTGATTTCTAGCTCATAAGTTTTGGCTAGAACGGGCCGAGATAAAAACAAAAATAATAGAAATATAGCTTTACAACGACTCATTTTTTGAAGTTTTATCTAATTGTTAAATAGATAGCCTTTCCCTGAGTTACCTATTATTTCAGGAAATTCAGAGCAAGATGGCGGTCTAGTGAAAGATTTCCAATTAATATTTTCCTTCTTACCAAGCTTTTACCCTTCAATCCTACAATCTAGGTTAAGGGGCCTTAGAGCAAGCATGGTTCTAACAAAGAACTTATTCAAATTTATTAAGCTCGATAGCAATCCTTCCATCAGCCTCTTCCTTAACAATTGATTCTAATACCTGCCCTTGTGGTCCTTTACGAAATTTAAAAATTTTGGCGCTAGTTTGCTTAGGCTCAGTGCCAGTTTTTTTTGTTTTTGGCGTTTCAATAATTTTATAAATTGGTGTCGGGTTATTTTCTTTAACCGGAGTGGCCGCTGGGCCCGTTACGAATTTAAACTTCTGTGGGGAGTGAGGAATAACTACTTTAGATTCGCTTGAAGTTGCATGAACAGTGTTTTTTATAACTGGTGTAGGTGTTAAAACAGTTTTTTGAGCACTCTTTGGCAAGGCTTTTTCTTCTTCATAAATAATGAAGGTTTTCTCTGGTTCTTTAGGAATAGGCAACTGCGGTGTTTTTTGGATTTTATTAACCTTATTTAAATTAGTGACGCTGGGCGTAATTTTAAAAACTTTGGCCCCAGAATCATTTATATTATTTACCTCAGAATTTATCTCAGGTGCTTTTACAGTTAAGGGAGAAGCTTTTATTACGCGATCAAGATAGCCTTCAATCAACCCCTGCCCTGCCACATTTCCGTGGTTTTTAGTTATTATAAAGGCTTCAGTAAGTTGATTTTTCAGCAGCTGAACATCCATTAAATTAATAAAATCAAAGCCTCCGAACATCAAATTCAAACAACCAGAACAATCTGAAAGTGCGGCATGGATTATCGCCGATTCTCCCTCAGAATTAACCGCAGCAGCTTGAGCGCCATTTTTTAACAACAAATCAACAATTTCGGCCGAACCAGATAGAGAGGACCGCATTAGTGGCGTCCAACCTTCATTATCAACCGCATTTATGTCGGCACCATTTTCAATTAAAATTTTCGCTATCTCAAAATTTTTTTCCCGACATGCAAGATGTAGGGCTGTAGCACCTCCTAGATTTTTTTGATTTATAGTTATTTTGCCTGCTTTGCTAAAAAACGAGACACCATCAACATCACCACTTACCACTGCTGACATTAAAGCAGTAACACCAGCAACTTCATCTTTTTTATTGTCATAAATTCCTGCGGCTTGGGCTATTGCCACTTCAAAACTAAAAATCCACAACCACAGAAAAAACGATAGTAAAAAACTAGGGACAAGCCCGAAAGATATATCAAATCGGGCTCTTAATGATTTTCTCATGTCAGGTAAATCACGAATTTACGGTTTTTGGGATTAATTATAATCATCTCCACCTTCCTTCCAATTCTTGTATGAGAGATTGATTTTCAGGATGGTAAGGTTTTTCAGTCCAGGTTTTTGCACCATGTTTCAAAAGATAAGCAACAATTACTTCTTTTTGATGGCGATAGGCAATTGATAGAGCCGTAAAGCCATCATCATCCATAGCATTAATATCTGTCCCCTTCGAAACCAACAAATCGACTGCCGCCAAAAACCCAATACGCGAGGCATGCATCAAATAAGTTCGTCCGAAAGCATCAGTATAGTTAACATCTGCTTTGTTAGTAACCAGAAGATCAAGAGCTTTGAAATCAAGTAAGGCAATTGCAATATCGATTGGAGTATAACCAAGGCCATTCGGAAAATCAGGATTAGCGCCTTTCGAAAGGATAGAAGCTATTATTGGATATTTCTGCATCATGATCGAATAAGTCAAAATAGTGTCGCCAAGTTTATTTTTGACATTGGGGTTTTTCACATTTCTAAAAGCCTCGTTAAAGCTGGCAACGTTGCCGCTAGACACTGCGCCAAATAAAGCATCAATTTTTTCATCATAAGTTAAAATTATGGGGATATGTAAATTATCCTTAGTGCGAAAGCGATCTAGAAGCGGCAAAGCGGGCGCTTCATCAGATACAAACTTGTTTATGTCTTTTTTGTGAGGGATTATTTTTTCACCACTTTCTTCATAATCTTCATCTTCTGCAGAAAAAGTTTCATCAGCATTTTTGGCGTTAACTTCTGCCAAATATTTTTTGCGCAAAACTTCTAATTTTTTTAACTTCTCTTCCTGCTTCTTTTCATTTTCGAGCCTGCGTTTCTCAAGCGCTAGCTGCTTTTTCGACTTAGATTTCTTTGTAGCATTTATATATTTTTCTTGGGCCTTTTTTTGGCCATCTTTTTCTGTTTCATCATCTTTATTTGGTTTAACTTCCTTTAAAAAATTTTGGATTTTAGAAACAGGTGAACCCTTTTCCACAGGGTTTTCTACTGGTTGCTCTTCTATTTTTGGAGTTTGGATTTCAGGCTTTTTCTCTTCCGGTTTTTTGGCTATAGGAGCTTGTGGAGCCTTTACTTCTTCTGTTTCTGGTTTTTTTTCTAATTTTTTTTCTGGCAATTTTTCAGCGGCTTTTTGATCCACATCATCAAGGCCCAGCGATTCAAGATCAATCTTAACTTTTTTCTCGTCAAATGGCTCCATTTGCGCCTTTTTGCGCTCTAAATCAGCATTAATTTCTTCTAAAGTTTGGGGAGTTTTATTATCATTAGAACTTGGCAAACCTTGAGCAAAGGCCAAGCTAGAAACAGCGATATAGATAGCAGTGAAGAGAATTTGGAACATTGAAGGGGAATTTATTTCACAGGATCAAAACCGCTTTTTTTGGAAAAAGGATGGCACTTACAAAGACGCAATGTTCCAAGAAGCAACCCTTTTATCAATCCTTTTTTATTGATTGCTTCAATCATGTAATTTGAACATGTTGGATAAAAGCGACATTTATTTTGGCCAAGTAAAGGAGAGAGAAAAAGTTGATAGAAACGCAGGAGATTTTTGAGGAGGAATTTCATAACAAACTAGAAGTTAGGGCTTTGTGAATTAGCCTTCTATTTTTTTTATAATAAAAAATCGAGCCCCTATTTTAATAGCCTCTACCCTTATTCTACAACTATTCCACAACAGAACGACTCAATCTAGATTACCCTTAAAACCACATTATCCACCTTGATTAAAACTCTAGTTTAATGACTAGATAGGGAAATAAATAACCATATTCCTTAGATAAGCTTAATAGCACTTATTTAAATTCTTGCTGCGCAAACAAAGCTTTATGCTTTTTCAAATAAGCCTAATGCTATCAGCAAATAATTACTCCAAAAAATTAATCCAAAAGCTTCAACCATTCTTCTTCATTTAATGTCTTCAAAGCAAACTCACGCGCCTTTTTTAATTTCGACCCAGCGTCTTCTCCTACCACCACAAAATCAGTAGATTTAGAAATTGAACCAACCACTTTCATGCCAAGATCTTCGGCTCGTTTTTTGGCTTCAGATCGTGTCATGTTTTGTAAAGTTCCAGTAAAAATTATCGATTTTCCGGCCAGGGTCGAAGTAGAATTTTTGGCAATAGCATCTTGAATTTGCAGCTCCTTTTCCAAATCCAGAATCATTTTTACATTTCTTTCATCGCGAAAATAATCCAGAATTGCATTCGCCATTTTTTCTCCAATGCCATCAATGGCTATGAAATCGTGATATTCCCGAAAATCCTCACCTTCATTTTGTTCTTGTTGAAGGGTGACATCATCATATTTTGAGAGGCTCAGCATAACCCTCTTAAAATTATCATAAGTTTTAAAATGTTGTGCCAATAGCTTAGCTGTAACCTCGCCAACATGCCTGATGCCGATGGCATAAATAAATTTTTCCAGGGAAATTTTACGTTTTTGATTAATCGCAAAAAACAAATTTTCGACTGATTTCTCACCCCAGCCAGGCTTTTGGCGTAATGGCTTTAAGGCAGTTTTTTCTTTTTCTTCCAGCTTAAAAATATTGGCAAACTCTTTAATGCGCCCTTCTGCAAAAAAATGTTCAATCTGCTTTTTTCCAAGGCCGGTGATATCAAAAGCATCTTTGGAAACAAAATGTTTCAATGTTTCTTTTAATTGGGCTTCGCAGGATAATCCGCCTGAACAGCGCAGCACCACATCTTCTTTGTTTTTGACAATTTCCGAACCGCAAATTGGGCAATTTTTTGGAAATGAAAAACTTTGGGCGTCTGCTTTTCTCTTAGATAAATCAACAGATAAAACTTGAGGAATAACATCGCCGGCGCGCTGAACCAAAACCACATCTCCAATACGCGCATCTTTGCGAATAATTTCATCTTGATTATGCAAAGTTGCCCGTGAAACGATCACGCCACCAATATTAACAGGTTTTAAAACGGCAACTGGCGTGGCTGCGCCGGTGCGACCAATTTGTACAATAATATTTTCAATTTCAGTTTTGGCTTTTTCTGCCGGAAATTTATGTGCAATCGCCCAGCGGGGGCTTCGAGCCACGAACCCTAAGCGCTCTTGCAAGGCAAAATCATTCACTTTGTAAACCATGCCATCAATGTCACAATCAAGTTGATAGCGCAAATCGCCGATGTTTTTGTAAAGTTCTATAGCCTCATCAACATTATGGCAAAGTTTAGAATGCGGCTCAGTTTTAAAACCAAATTCATGCAATTTTTTGTGCAATTCTGATTGGGAGCTGCAGAGAAAATCATCAGAAAATTCACCCAAAGAATAAGCAAAATGGCTTAATTTACGCGCGGCAGTGATGGCTGGATCAAGCTGACGTAATGATCCAGCAGCCGCATTGCGTGGATTAGCAAAAATTTTTTCACCATGTTCTTCGTGCCTTTTATTAAGCGCTTCGAAATCTCTTTTGCCCATATAGATTTCGCCACGAACTTCAAAAATTTTGGGGGGATTTTCAGTGCGTAATTGGTGCGGAAAGCCCTCAATTGTTTTGGCATTTTTAGTAACATCTTCACCCTCCGAGCCATCGCCACGCGTGGCTACATAAACTAAATTACCATTTTCATAACGTGCTGAAAAAGACAAACCATCAATCTTAGTTTCGCAAAAAAGCTCAATTTCTTTGTCGCCAAAACCAAGAAAGCGCTTTATGCGCTCCATAAATTCAATAATATCTTCATGAGAAAAGCCATTAGCCAGCGATAGCATTGGCTTTGAATGTTGTATCTT
>CAZCWN010000051.1:0-12565 GCA_964502375.1 uncultured Rhizobium sp.
CGGAGGATTATACGGATTTAAGCTTAGTCTCATCACAAATCATTGTAGAAAAATCTTCCCTTTCCCAATCTCACTAAGGACAATGTTTCTGATCATAACATGACCAAAAATCTCAGTGGATTTTTGTTCGGAGGTAAAGGATAGCTCTTAGACAAAACTACAACAGGTCTGCTTAAGCAAGAAATTCGTATTCTCACTAAAGGTAGGCAAAATATGGAGCCAGAACCGATTTTTGAAACAAATAAACTTTTACTTAAAAAACGCAGACTTGTTAAAACCATCTTTGGACAACTAAAAGATTTTAGACATCTCATTCACACCAAATACAAGTCAAAAATCAACTACTTCACCCATATACTTTCCTCGTTACCCGCGTATAAGTTTCTTAAGCCAAATAAACCAAAGATTTGCCTAAATCAGAACAAATGGCTTAAGCTACAGGGTTAGTATAGTCCTTTTGTGTGAGCTAAATTAGCACAAAATTTGTGAAACGTAATCGTATATTTTATCCATTTCATTTTCCCACGTTGTGCTTTTAGATTTCTCTAAGCCTTTATTTACCAGTGATTGTCTTAATTCTTTGGAATCATATAATTTTTTAAACCCTTCAAAAACAGATGAGGGAGTCGGATCTACAATCATCGCATTCTCAGAATTACAATACCATTGGGTTTGCGGGCCATTATTAGTTAAAACCACACAACCAGAAGCCATTAATTCAACGGGAAGATAAGATAAATTCGTTGCGGAAAACGCGATACCGATATCACAGGTTCTGTAAAGATTGCCTGTTTCTTTCAGAGTTAAATTACCAAGCAAAGTGGCCTTGAAAGGCAAGATGCCATGGTCAATGTTTAAGCCCGCAATCACAATCTCAATATCAGGATAAGCGTCTGCAATCTTCTTAAGCGCAGCTATACCAAGAACAAAACAACGTCTTTCCGTGGTATATCTTCCGTAAAAAAAAATTTTTGAAACCTTATACTTCACTTTTCCACCACCCGTAGGATAAAAAATATTTTTGTCAGTTGAAAAAACATAATTTTGTGCAGTTCCGCCATAAGACTCAAAAATCTGCCGCAGCCATGTTCCGCCGGTAATGCCATGGAAGCCCATTTTGTAACTATTGATAGCCTGCATGGATTGAGTGCCATAAGCATAAAATTGACTTTCATAATCTTGCATGAAGTAAAATTTTTCCTTGGCATAAGGGAAGGCTTTAACATCATAGGATGATTGCCATGTAGTGGCAAAAGCAGCATCGCAGGAAGGCAGCCGTTCTGGATTTGTCACTACTTTTAGATTGCAGTTTTTTATTGCAAATTTTAATTCTTCCTCAATTTCTTTTACGCTTCTTGTGGTATTATAATTATAAATAAAAATGATGGATTCGATATCACCTTTATTTGCAAAATGGTTGGAAAAGCGAAATAAAGTATAATGACCGCCACCCCAAACATTTGTCCAGTCAGGCACAAACCAGATAAAACGTTTTTTTTCTTGGAAGAGTTTTTCTTTAGCATTAAAACTGGAAAATTTCCATTCGTAATAATCAATCCTGCTTTGCTCATCAATCATCCTGATCAAGTCTTTGGTGCGAGTATCAATTTTGATATTTTCTTTTTTTGAATTTGGGTTGCCAAAAATTGTTTCCCTTACTTTTTTCTTAAAAGCTCTTCTCTTTTTTTTAAAATCAATTTTAAGATTTTGCAGACGATCTCTGGTTTGTGGTGATAATTTAATTAATTTTTTCATGTTTCACCTTAGATGCAAAATTCTTTAACATAGCTTGCGATATCAGGCTCAACCGATCCTATTCCATCAGATTCACCAAGAAAAACCGAGATTATCCCTTCTGAATTTGGCCTTGGTGCCGGAAGTGGAAATTTTGAAGAATTTACTGGCAACACATCACCGCCAAAATCCATAAATTTTGCCACCATCTTTGCAATATCAAACCTTGTAACCACGCCTCGACTGGCATAATGACAAGTACCAACTCTTTTGTGCTCCATTGAAGACAAAATAAATTTGGCCAATGATGAGGCTAGTGTAATTGTTCCATATTTATCATTAACCGCACTCAAACTTGTAGCACCGCCTTGTATCTGCTGAATTATTTTTCCAATAAATTTACTATCTCTTGTTGGTCCACCGCCAATCATCCATCCTGCCCTTATAATCAAAGAATTATTGGGCAAATGCTTTTGCACCGCATATTCACCGAACAATTTGGAGCGGCCATAATAATTTTCTGGATCAGGCAAATCCAGTTCATTATAACTTATTTTGTTTTTCACCCCAAAAACATTTGAGGTAGAAATATATGTCATCCATGCACCAATATTATTTGCCGTCTTTGCCACTACCTCTGTTGCGCGGTAATTTACCAAAGCTGCATGAGTAATATTCTGCTCACATAAATCAACGTTCGTTTCTGCAGCTAAGTGTAATATAAAATCCGGTAAATTTTTTTTAATAAAACCCTCAATTTGTGAAAGATTTGTAAGGTCAAATTCTTCTCGTGTTGGGCAAAAAACCTGATATTTTTTCCGGTCTATAAATTCACTAACGTAGCACCCAAGCATACCTGTTGTGCCTGTTATTAAAACTTTACTCATGAGTTACTATTTAAAAAAAATTTTGGAGATTCTTAAAAAATGGCAAATCCAAATCCTTATCTGAAACCACCGGATTTTGCACTTTCCAATCGATATTTAAAACTGGGTCATCAAAGCGGATCCCACTCTCTGCTTTTATGTCATATTCACCGCCGGAAATGCTGTAATGAACTTCTGCTTCATTTGATAAAACAGAAAAACCGTGGGCAAAGCCGCGCGGAATATATAACATTATCTTATTTTCAGCTGACAAATTAATGCCAAAAAATCTGCCAAAAGTTGTAGATCCTTTACGTAAATCAGCTACCACATCATAAATTTCACCGCGCAAGCACCTAACCAATTTAGCCTGTGCTGTTTCACCGGTTTGAAAATGCAAACCACGCACAACATCTTTATGAGAAAATGAATGATTGGATTGGACAAATTCATCATCAATACCGAGTTCTTTAAAAGCTGACATTTTATAAGTTTCATAAAAAAATCCGCGACTATCCGAAAAAATTCTTGGAGTTATAATTTTCACCCCTTTAAATTGGTTTGTCTCAACTTTAAAATTCATGGTTTTAGTAATTTAAATAATTTATCCCCTCGGCGAAGAATCTTTCTTAAAGGAATTAAGTCCAATCAAGAATGATAGCGATCCAAAAAAAGCACCAACGTTACTCACCAGCATGTCTTGATCAAAGCGGATCAAAGCAATAATGGATTTTACAAAATATACATAAACAAGGCGCAAAGCGGATTTTTTTGCTCTAAATTTTCCTTTACAAATTTCTTTCCAATAAAGCTTTGACCAACCTTTTAAATGCCAATTACGGCGATAAGTTTCGCGCCAAGTTTTTTTGCAAGATGATTTACCCACATGACAAACAATTGCCTGCGTAACAGTTAAATTTTTATAGCCATTTCTTTTGGAGCGTAAACAAATTTCATCATCTTCATAAAATAGAAAAATCTTCTCATCAAAAAATCCCAATTTTCGAAAAACTGACATGCGCAAAAAAATACAAGCACCACTGATAAATCTAGTGTCATAGCTGCTGCCGATTTTTTCACAATACATATCTCGAGTCGTTGCAAAATCGTTCTCAATCCTCAGCTTTTCCTCAGCCACCGCAGCACTTGAAATCTCATCACTTTTTAAAATTAATGGGCCCGCAATTGCCGCTTTTTCAACACGCTTCATCTCTTCTAAAACTTTTTCTATGCTGTCCTTAGAAATCATGGCATCAGGATTTATAACCAGCGCAAATTCACTTTCAACCTGGCGCAAAGCCACATTATTTCCTCTACCGTAACCGACATTTTTGGCAATTTGTATTAGCTGCAATTGCGGATAATTATTTTTAACAAATTCCACCGTATTGTCGCGACTCGCATTATCTACGATAATAATTCTATGCTTGATAAAATCGAGATTACCCAAACATCTTTTAAGGATATGGGAACTGTTATAGGTCAGAATTATTATGGTTAATTCTGTCATAAATAGTTTTAAATGTAAGCAATTAGTGAGGAGAGATGATTCTACGAAATTATAACCTTTCATAGCAAAAAATTTTTGTAAATATTTAAGCTAGATTAGCATAGTTTGCAAGATATAATATACTATTTGAATCAGCTAAACCGTCTACCATCTAGTAACGCTACCATGAAGATTGAGCTAGGAATTAATTAAGGAAAAGCAAAAGTTTTAATTGTTAATTAGAAGAAATTTCCCGCCCGAGCAACGATTGCTTATGATAATTTAGGCAATGATTTTACTGGAATTCGTTGGACCACTTTATAATTTTACTTCTGATTGTATCTTGTTACATAAAGGATAACTCAGGATTGCTGGTAAGAATTCCATCACTGCCAAAAAATCGGCCCGCTATCTTAATAATCAGAAAATTGAAACTCCGGAAAGAAGATTAAATATTAGGCTTTTAATTTCTTATTATTTTAAGAATAGAGTTAATATTTGGCGTTTATATACTTGACACTACTAAAACTATGTTTTAACCTTCAAACACAAGGTTTAACAAGTTTTTATTTTTTATGAAGCAAAGTATTCTAGATCAAAAACATTTTTACAACGAAAAAGCCGCCTTCGCTTATGTTGAAAGCATCATTTGGAAAGATGGAAAAGTTTGCCCTCATTGTGGCAATGCTGCTAAACATTACGAATTAAAGGCGCGCGTTGGTTTGAATAAATGTGCTGAATGCAAAAAAGAATTTACAGTTAGAATCGGCACAATTTTTCAAGACAGCCCAATCCCTTTGCACAAATGGCTTCAAGCAATCTTCTTGTTAGCTTCTAGCAAGAAAGGAATTAGTTCTCACCAATTACACAGAACTTTGCAAATCACTTACAAAAGCGCGTGGTTCTTATCTCACCGCATTCGCGAAGCAATGAAACCTTGCGGTAATATTGATATGATGGGTGGCGGCGGAAAAATTATTGAAGCTGATGAAACTTATATCGGAAATGTAGGAAGGCACAGACACGGAGCGCGCGGCTTTGCGCATAAAGAGAAAGTTTTTAGTTTAATCGAGCGCGGTGATAAAGTTCGCTCTCAACACGTTCAATTTGTAAATACAAAAACTCTTGTGCCGATTTTGAAAGCCCAAGTTTCTGCTGAATCTGTTATTATGACTGATGACGCAGGACAATATCGTTTTTTAAATAAAGATTTTAAAGATCACAAAGTAATAGCACACAGCCAAAAACGCTATGTTGATGGCGTTGTTCACACTAACACAATCGAAGGATTTTTCAGTATTTTTAAACGTGGAATGCGTGGCGTTTATCAGCACTGCAAAAGCAATCACCTAAAAAGATACTTGTGCGAATTCGACTTCCGTTACAACACGAAAGATATTGACGACAGCGAAAGAGCGGCTGATATTATTGCGAATGTGATCGGAAAAAGATTAACCTATCGGGACTCATAAAAAGAAATATGGCTACAGAAAAAGACATTCATTCCAATGTTACTCTAGAACTAGATGGCGAAATAACTCCTAGCCAAATCACCAAGGCTATTACTGCATTTGCAGCTTTAATGAATGCAGCTCACGATGAAGCGGACAAAAAAAATAAAGTAAAATGGCAGGTGAAAGTAAAGGAAGGCAGTCAATTAATTGGCTTGCTTCCACAGAAAGAATCTCCACCACCTAAACGGATTACAAATTTTTCAAACTAGTATAACTGTTCCTGAGGGGTTTAGCGAGAGTATGTTGCAGAACCTACAGAACTTATGTGAGGTTGCGAAGTTTAATAATAAAAAAGGAGAAAATGTTGTAAAAATTTGGCTAGATAAAAAGGAAGTCAAACTAACTAAAGAGATGCAAAAAAATATAGAAATAGCTTTAGGTGGAGTATTCAGTGAATACGGTTCTGTAGAAGGAAAACTATTGATGCTAGATAGTCATAATGATGTTAATCAGTTTGCGATCTATGAACCTCTCTATTCCAAGAAAATAGTTTGTACCGCCAAAGAGGGGGAAATTTTTAGTGAAGCTTATAAATTCTTTGAAAAAAGAGTAGAAGCTGAGGGGCTAATCAAATACACGGCCGAAGGAATTCCTTATGAAATTCGCGTTGATAATATACATGCGCTTCTTTCCAAAGAAGAAATTCCTAACTATAAATTAACAAGAGGTATACTAAAAGAATATGTCTGATTCAGTATACTTTGACTCATGCGTTTTTTTGTCTTGGCTCAAAGACGAAGAAAATCGCGCTAATATAGTTAATGAACTATTTGAGGATGCGCTAAAGCAAGAACTTAAGATTGTAACTTCTACTTTAACAATTGCAGAAGTTTTGAATATACAAGGTGCTAAATCACCAATTCCGAAGGAACAAAGAGAAGAGGTTAGAAAATTATTTCAGAATGATTGGATAATTCCTAAAGGCGTTAGCAGAAGAGTTGCTGAGGCCGCTCAAGAAATGGTTTGGAAGCATGGAATAAGGCCAAAAGACGGAGTTCATGTAGCAACTGCCTTAATATGGAAAATCCCAATTTTTATTTCTTATGATGAGAATTTAACTAAGAGAAAAGGGCTTATTACTTCCATAGGAAAAATTCAATTCTCTGAGCCTGTTGGTTCAAAACAAATGAGTTTGCTGAGAGTTCTAGATGGCAAATAAACCAACAAAAAAACAGCCTAAAAAATCCCAACATGACCTATTCAAAGAAACTGCAAAAGATGCCGGTTGCGATGAAAAATTTGATCTAAAAAAAGCTCTTAAAAAATTAATTAAACCAAAAAAATAAAATGAGAGACGAAACTCTTAATAAGGTAGTAGCAATTGGATTCGCACTATTTTTGATTGCTGCTGCAAAAGAAAATTGGTTCGATAAAGAAACTTTGATAGTCTTCGGAATAGCTGTTTATGGCTCTTCGATTTTCGTGACAGTGATTAATCTTTTTGAAAAAGTTCAAAAACTTGAAGATCGATTTTTTAACAATCGGTAGTGTCAAGTATATAAACGCCTTATTTTAGTAGGGGTAACGGAAATTTGTTTTTTGGTTTTGATATGACTTGCGAGCTGGTTTGCTATTGAAAGATGAAAATCATCATATTTTATTTTTTCATTCTTTGCTTCATTATTATCCTTATTTTCTTCCTTATTGTTTATGGCTGATGGTTGGTTAGCAGTTGGTTGATGGTTGGTTTTTTTCTTGGTTATTTTGTTGGTTAATTCATTTTTGCTAACCAAGTAGAAATCAATGTTTTCTAGGGTTAGTAGCGTTGCTTGGTTGGTTATATTGTTGGTTATTAGGTTGGTTAATTTTTTGAGCTTCGTGAGAGCAGTACGAATTTGCTGTCGGCTTAGATTTGTAAGTTCTTGCAGTTTTACATAAGATGTAATCCATTGTCCTCTTTTTAGAGGAAATGGCTCGCAGTTAAAAAGGAAATCTGGATTATCGGAATGATTACACTCTATTAGAAAATTCAAAAATATAGTTCTTACGTTTCCTCGTAGATTTTGAATCGCCCCCCGCCTGATACCAGCAAAGCCAGACTCGAGATTATTTTGATTTTGTACTTGAAACTTGGACGCAAGCATATCAATCTTTTGCTTGCGATTAGTATTTTGCAATAAAGGCACGTATATCCTCTACCTTCCATACTGTAATTCTCTCTGAAATTTTAACTGGCTTCGGAAAATTTCCATCTCTGACTTTCTGCCATACTGTCGATTTTCCCATTGGAAAAATTTTTAGAATTTCTTTGAGTCTAATGAAGCCAACTTCTGGCAATAAGCTTTTTTCGATTTTCATTTTTAAATCATTTTAGCGGTTGATATTAAACAACTTAAGATTTCGTTGCCCCGCTTAGAATTAAATAATGAAAACAACCCTTCAAATGATCTAGGGATTTAGTATAATTTAGGAAAGTTTTAGGAGAGATTTAGGGAAATTTTCCAATTATATTTAGGAAAATTACAGGGTGATTTCTTTAGCTTTTAGCAAAACTAAATTTGCTGTTATACTAAAGAACCCATTTTTTAATTTTGACCTTATTAGCTTATCTTCTAGCTTATCGAAGACATTATTAATTGTTTTTATAAACTTCTCTAATGCTTCTCGCCCCAGAGTTATTTTTTCATTTTTGAAAAGTTCATCAAAATTAGCCGTATTATCTTTTTTTAGAATATGGCAAACCAACTCTTCATCCCCACCCTCTCTGAAATTCTTTATTATAAGAAAGACAGTTTGATTGTTTCTGGTGGTTAGGATTAATTTATAAGTTGCTTTATTTAAAACTTCTTGAGTAGGGCGGCTATCTGTGTTCGCAAGAATTTCTCTGAGGTTTTCTAACTCTTTTTCCTCATCTTTAAAAACTAGATCTAAAAGCAATTTAGGAGGGGTAATATAGGTGAATTTTATTAGCCATTTCAGTAATTCTTTCGGACTATATCTCCCGTTTTCTCTAAGGCCAAATTTCTCTAGAAGGGGTTCAATTGGATAAAATTCTCCATCGGTTTTAAGTACTACTCGGCAAGACTTATCATTATCTAGCTGAAAAAAATAATGCTCATTTGATTTCTCTTTTCCCAAGAAAAAAATCAACTGTTTATCGTTTAGCGGATTTTTGCCAATTGCAAAATCAAAAGCATCTTTCAAATCCCAAATCTTCATTTTGCAGTGACGGCGGCCATATTATAGGCTTTGAGAGCTTGATAATAAAAGATCTATAGTTTTAGATAAAAACTATTTACCCCCATTTTTACCCCTGTAATTTTTTCTAAGAAGAAAAACTTTTTTAAACTAAGGTTAAGTCTATAAACAAATTAGCTTTATGTAAAACGATGTTGTTAATTTAGAGGGAATAATCCATAGCGACCAATTGTATTGTTACCAGTAAAATAGACCGTATTTGCATTTTTTAAATTGGTAGGCGGAGTAATATTTTCAGTTATGATAATTTGTATATTGTCATTATTCATATTATCTAAATACCGATAAAACCTATCTTTAAGATCAGTTTGTCCGATGTTATTGTCAGCTGGCTCAGGTTCTTTATAAGCTAGTAAAGGTGAATCTAATATTACAAAACCTGGATGTGGTAGGTTATGCTCAATACAATATTCTAATAATCCGATAGAAAAAGCCGCATGCGTTATTGCTCTTAATCCTTTTCCGTGACTACCCCTGGGCTTATCAGAAATTACAATATCCATTTTTTGTTCATCAAAATATACTCGATCAACATCTGGAAATCCCCAGGCTTTAAGTATATTCTCAATTTTTTTGCTAAAATTTCCTAATACTGATTTAGATAATGCGTTGCTTTCTTCTGATGAAGAAGATGTTTTTCTTGTTCCTTTTAATTGTTTTCTCTTCTCTTCTAAAGAAGCAATTTTTTCTAAAATATCTTTTGTCTTACTGACTTGGTAATGCTTCTTTACAAGTTCGGAGAATTTATTTTGGTTATTAGACAATTCTGGTGCAAGCTTACGTGCAATGTTTTTTCTTATTTCCTCTAATTCCAAATCTAATTTTTTAATTGCTTCTATAAGAAGCTTTTTTTCTTCAGATAGCTCAGCAACAGTTTTACCCAAATCTTTTTTAAGATGAAGAATTTTTAGCATTTCAGCGCTCGCAGCGTCGATGACTGATTTTATATCACCATCACAAGAACTTTCATGTTTTTGATTATCCGGAACCGCCCCACACAAAGGACAATCTTGGTAATCTAAAAATGTTAACAATACTCCAGATTCTTTTATAGCTTCAAGCCTCTTGAGATCGTTATCATAATGTTGAGTTAGCAGATTAAAACGCTCCATTAATCCTTTTAACTCATCTAAACGAGACATCATGATATCTCGTCTTTGTTCTAACTCATTCCTGGCACGAAGTGAACTCTCTAAATCTTCTTGAACAGCGTCCACAGCTTTATTTTGTTTTTCAATGGAGATGTTTAATTTTTCTAACTGATCATTTATATCGGCAGATGGTTTTTCTTCCAACTCAAGTTCTGCTTTATATTCATTAATAAGCTGATTTATCAATTCTAGATTAAGAGCTTCTTTTTTTGTTTTTTTAGCTCCTTCAAAAGCTGTATCATCGCTTCCTGTTAAAAGTAATTTAAAAACGGAGTTTTCTTGGGTAATAAAAATATGTTGGCCGCTACGAGCAGGAGATCTACTTTTGGTAATATCTTCCTCATGAATAATTAAATAATTAATCAAATCTCTAAAGCTTAGTGATCTTTTTTTACCTTCTTCTTTTGCAGTTAGAATTTGCAATTTATCTAACCCTATTAAGCCAAGCAACTGGCGCGATAAGTTATTCTCTGATTTTGAATCATGTTTTGCACCTAAAATGACTTTTTCATCATTATTTTTTATAAAACGAAAATCTCCTCCGGCAATACTGCGCTCTAAATGTATATTATCATTAGTAGAAGTTAGAAAATCTAAAGAAATAAGATCATATCCAACTCTTTCAGGTATATCCTTTAAATCTTCTCCTCCACCTAACATAAAATCCAAAGCTCGAGCCAAGAATGATTTACCAGTATCAGATGCACCATAAATGATATTAAGTCCAGGCTTCAAATCCACCGAAGCATCTTCTTTGGTAAGAGAAGCAAAGCTTAACTTTGTGATCTGCATTCGAGTATTTTTCGTCATCACTAATTTCCGTAACTTTTTTCTGAAAATTGAAACTGTGACTGCAAAGTTCCAAAAAATTTCTTGGCAAGTAAATCTAACTCTGAAGTCGAATGGTTAGAGTAAGTCGAGATAGTCCAATTAGCGCGGTTTATGAGCTCATTATAATAAGAAGATTTAAAGGAAGAGACAAAATTTCCTGCTTCATCTTCAGCTATGTATTTGAAACCATCAGGTTCAGATAGTTGTTTTATTAAACCTCTACTCATCATTAAATAAATTCCACGCCTCACAAGCTCATGCTTTATTAGGAGCTCACCAGATCGATGTGGAATTGGTGGATGAAGGCTTTCTGGACCCCCAACATCTCCAGAATGGATCATTAAGTAATCCAATCTAATGATTTTTTGAATATCTAAAGGATCTGGATAAGAAGCGCAAAGTAATGCAACAATACGACTCCCAATCTCAAGCGCACTATTGAAGGTGTTAATTTTTTCTACTGGTTTACTCATTTTTTCTTTACCCATATTAGTCTATCATCATTTGATAACTGATGGCAAATTCCTTGTTTATTCTTTGGAGAAGTTGCGGTATTGAGAGCATTGTTTGCTAACGGCAAGTCCATCGCCTTATTTGTTGTATTTTTAATGCGCTCATAACCGTCTTTATGCTCCATCTCACATGTATCAATTACTCCATCATATACATCGTTTTGCAAAGATTCAAAAGTGCCTGGAGCAACATTATCACGCGCAAAATTTCTTAGAGATTCTGCTGAATAAAAACTCTCTCTAGATCTTAAAAAGTGCTTTTTTATATCTTGATGATTTTCAAGGTGATTTATGGTTGTTAGATCTTGCTTAGTGTGATCTGAGTAGGCTTCTAAAAGCTGGTTTATGTAGCGATGCTCTGTATTTTGAATCTGCTTTGGTATGTTGATCTCTTTTGGAACAGGAGGAAGACCGCCACCAAAGCGCGTTGCGTGAAATGGTGTAGATGCATGACCCTTTACCAATTCTACTGAACTCATCCAGGAGAAAATTGAAAAATCAAAGTTCTCAAAAAATGTTAGTAATTCTCCATCTAGGTTAATCGCCGTTCCTGATTCTATTTGATCTCGGCAATATTTATCCCAATTCTCTTGCAACCCTTTCTTTATTTTCTCTTTATCCAGCAATATTCCTGATAATTTAATCCCTACGCCTTTTGGAACGATAAAATAAAATTTACGAGGAGAATTGTAACCATCTTGCTTAGTGTGATAAATAATCTTTCCAATTTCTATCCAGATATCACTTGGTTGAAGCTTATCTTGATAATGTTTACACTGATATAAATCCCAAACACCTTTAAATTTATCTTTATCACAAAAACCTACGACATCGCGTCCTTTATCTCCAGCACCTGAAAGTCTCTTAACATCATGGTAAAGAGGAATTAATGATTGCGTCCATTCTTCCACAAACTCTTCCCATTCTTCAGCAGAAAATATCTCAATGCGTTTAATTGCTGGTATTGGAATCCCATTTACCACATGAGCAGAAGAATAAGAAAGAGAAGCTTTGGGCGCAGTAATATCTTCTAGTAATCGAGCCTTCACTCAAGTGTAGTTTAAATTAATAAAATAATGCTAACTCTCACTTTATCTGTGTATTTCAATCTTGTCAAAAATCTTCTTAGAAAAAAAGCAGGTCAGAAAGGAAGTTGGGCTATATTTAGACATCCAATTCGATTAATAATTTTTTTAAGTGCTTTGGAGTTGTTTTTTTTGCCTTCATATGATTAGCCATAGACCAGCCAATTATTTGTCTTGAATAAAGA
>CAZCWN010000052.1:0-12456 GCA_964502375.1 uncultured Rhizobium sp.
TGATCTCAAAAGTCTAGTCCAAGGTGGCGGGAAGTTCGGGGGCTAGGACAATATTCTTCCATTTTATCTTCTGCTTCCTTCATAACATATTCCGAAGCATTTTTTAAGTGATCCGGTAATTGAACTGGAAAGAAAAAACTTTTTCTGCGGGAAAAGTCGAAATGAGGAAATCTATCAAAAACAATAGTAGAAATTTTTGAGTTCTTGTCTTCAGTCGGTATTTTAGCCATTAGCTCTCCTTTTGTTTTTTATCCAAATAATCTGCCCACCATTGCATCATTTTTTTGCGCTCTAACAAATATTGAGCGTGGTTGTAAGCTGCTCTGATTGCATTTCTTTCGCCATGCGCAAGCTGGCGCTCAATAACATCTGCGCGGAAACCTTTTTCATTTAGAATCGTTGAAGCAGTTCCGCGAAAGCCGTGACCTGTGGTTCTTGAGTGATAGCCCATGCGGTAAATTGCATAGAGTAGGGTGTTTTCGCTGATTGATTTGTTTGGGTTGATGTGACTTGGAAGAACGAATTTTTCGTTGAAGTGAAGTGCGCGAATTTGTTTTAGGATTTTTAAAACTTGTTTTGAAAGTGGCACAATATGTTTTTCTTTCATCTTCATGCGTTCTGCTGGAATGCGCCATTCTGCGGTGTTAAAATTGATCTCTTCCCATCTTGCACCACGCAATTCTCCGGTTCTGACAAAAGTTAGAATCAGCAATTTTAAAGCCAGCTTGGTTTGCAATTCACCATCGTAATTTTCCAATTTCTCTAAAAATTCTGGTAATTCTCTTTCTTCTAAACGCGCATAATTTTTTTGTTTTCTGGTGGTTAGCGTTCCTCGTAAGTCTGTTGCAATATCACGCTGCGCTCTTCCAGTTGCAATTGCAAAGCGAAAAATTTGGCTGCTGGTTTGAAGGGCGCGGTGTGCGATGTCGATTGCACCGCGTTTTTCGATTTTTGCAATTACGGCGCGAAGTTCTGGTGGTGTGATTTTGGAAATTGGGCGTGAGCCAATGAAAGGGAAGACGTCTGCTTCAAGTCTTCTAATAACGTAATCGCTGTGTCTTGTGGTTAAATTGCCGGATTTATGTTTATGCCATTCGCGCGCAAGTCCTTCAAAGTTATTTTCAGCGTCAATTTTGATGGAAAGTTTTTGTAACCTTCTTTCTTCGGATGGATCAATTCCTTGTTTTATTTTCTTCTTTGCTTCATGTCTTTTATCGCGCGCTTCAGCAAGGGACATGCTTGGATAGCTTCCAAGTGCTAAAGTATTTTCCTTACCGTTAAATAAATAACGCAGCCGCCAATATTTGCTGCCATTTGGATGAACCAGCAAATACATGCCTTCGCCGTCGGTTAGTTTATATTGCTTATCTTTAATAAAAGCGTTTTTGATGCAGATAGTGGTTAAAAGGTTTGTTAGTGGCATTACGGGTACAAAGTTTCTTTCTGAGGTTTTAAAGTTGGGTACAAAGCGATTTTGTACCCTATAAAAACTCTGTATGTCAATGGATTTTCTTGGATGAGGTTGGACTAAAAACCTTAATTAAACCTTTATTTACTTACTTCTGCTGGACTTTACTGAACTTCTTCAAATTGTGGGATGGCGGAGAGAGAGGGATTCGAACCCTCGATACAGTGTTACCCGTATACCTTCTTAGCAGGAAGGTGCCTTCAGCCACTCGGCCATCTCTCCTTAATGATGTTACCCCTTAATGGTGTTATCTTGGTGTGCTGAAAGAAGCGCGGCAAGATAAAAGCGAAATGAATTTTTGCAAGGTTGTTTGGTGTTATTTGATGATTTTCGCTAATTTATGCTGCGCTGCTTAGGCGTTACTTAATTCGTTCAGCATAAAGATCGACAGTAACTACTACCTCATCTTTCACACCATTGGCTTTTCTGGGGTCGCGTTCACCAACTTCAAAAGCAGAGCGCTTTATTGTTGCGGTGCCGGACATATGGGCGTTGGTTTTGGAATATTCGTCTAAGCTGAAATCTAAAAGTACGGGCACAGTTTTGCCTTTTAGAGTTAATTTTCCTTGGCTGCGAAATTGGTTTTTGCCTTGTAGGGCTATGAAATTATTGGAAATGAAACTTGCTTTCGGAAAAAGTTTTGTGCCCAGCCAAACTTCGCCTTTCAAGGTTTCCACTGCTTCAAAAAAAGAAATATCAACGGAAGTAGTATCAATTTCGATTGCTACATTGCTGTGAAGTAGATCGCTTGGGTCAAAAATAATCGTGCCATCAAATTTTTTGAAAGAGCCATTGATAGCTGACATATCTTGTGTGGCCTGAAAATTTATTTTGCTTCGGTCAGTAAGAATTTTCCATTCAGGAGTGATAGCGTTTTTTTCTCTATTAGGTGGAGTGGTGGCTACGAGGTTAGCTTCTGATTCGATAAATAATTTTATCTCATCAGAAATGCCGGGGAGAGCAAAATTCATACCGAAGGCCGAGCGCTTTATTGTGGCAGTGGCAGAAAAACCAATAGTCTTTTTTTGGGTAAGAAGGCCAATGCCGGTTTTGTTTAACTTCACATCAAGTGTCACGGGTTTAGTAATGCCAAGTAAAGTGAGGTTACCGTTAACTTTGGCACTTTTAGTGTCATAGGGCATAACTGATGTGCTAACAAATTTTGCTGTTGGAAACTGAGTAACATTTAAAAAATCAGCGCTTTTTACATGCTCATCAAATTTACTTAATCCGGTGAGTAAAGATGCAGTTTTGATAGTCACTTCAATTGAACTTTTTTGCGGCGTTTCTTCATCTAAAATAAGCGTTCCTTCAATATCTGTAAATTTGCCGCTGGGATTAGAAAAGCCAAAATGGTTAGCGAACCAGGTTACGCTGTTATGGTTTGGATCAAGCTTGTAAGTGTCAGCGGCGTTTGCAGAAAGGCAGGCGAAAGACAAAGCGACGATGATCGCAAGGATTTTTTTCATATGGATTCAGAAGAATTGAAGGCGATTAGTTTTTTGTCTCACTAATCGGGGCCGACGCGGCTACAGCCTTCCTTCTGGCATAGAGCTCTGCAAAGTCAATCGGATCAAGCATCAAAGGAGCAAATCCACCATCAGCTGTTACATTTGCGACAATCCGGCGAAGAAAAGGAAAAAGCAAATTAGGGCAATAAATCAACAAAACTTGCTCTAACATTTCGCCTTCAACTTTGAAAGAAAACACGCCACTGTAAGTGATTTCGCAGATAAAAAGTTGTTGTTCTTGCACAGTAGCGTTAGCAGAAATTTTTAGAGCTACTTCGAACAATTCATCTCCAATTTTTTTGGCGTCAATATCGATTGAAAGCTTGATATCAGGGCGATCTGAAGGCTTTAAGAAAGATTCAGCACCTTGCGGCACTTCGAAAGACAGATCTTTAATATATTGTGAAATAATTTTGATGTTAGCCATTTTATATTTTATTAAATTCAAACTAAGTTTGAATTTAGGGTTGATCGAATTGCTACGGAGGGAATGAATTCGCCCCTATGCAATAGTTTCTGGTTTTTTATAAAGCTCGGTGTTTTGAATCAGTTTCGGTTATACTAGATATTCGGAGAGTGTTTTAGCAACTTTTTTAGCAGCCGAATCCATTAAAATTGAATTAACGAAAATTTTTCCGTGGCACTTGCTAACCCCTTGCAGCATATAGCCATCTGTAACGCCGGCGCAGGCGAAAATCACATCACCTTTGGCCATTTCTTCGGCAGTATATTTTTTATTTAAATCAGTAATGCCCATTTTTTTGGCGCGTTCAATTTGTTTTTGATTATCGCCAAAAATCAAACGCCCCATCATTTGCCCGCCAATAACGCGTAGAGCAGTTGCCGCGAGAACCCCTTCTGGCGCGCCGCCAGTTCCCATATAGGCGTCAACATGAGTGCTTTTGCTGGTGCAAGCAATAACGCCAGCAACATCGCCATCACAAATCAAGCGGATTTTGGCGCCAGCTTCGCGCACTTTGGCAATTAATTCTTTGTGGCGCGGGCGATCAAGAATCATCACGCGTAAATCAGAAATATCGCATTTCTTGGCTTTGGCCAAATTTTGCAGATTTTTTTTCGGCGAATTATCCAAATCAACTACGCCTTCAGGCAGGCCGGCACCAACGGCGATTTTATCCATATAAACATCGGGGGCGTGCAAAAATCCGCCTTTTTTGGCGAAAGCAATAACAGCCAAGGAAGATTCACCAGCATTGGCACAAATGGTTGTGCCTTCCAAAGGATCAAGGGCAATTTCAACTTCGATTCCGCCTTTGCCAACTTTTTCACCGATATAAAGCATGGGGGCTTCATCGCGCTCGCCTTCGCCAATCATGATGGTTCCTGAGATATTCATCAGATTAAGATTTTTGCGCATTGATTCCACAGCGGCATGATCAGCGGCCATGTTATCACCTTTGCCGATCCAATCATAGCAAGCGATGGCGGCTTTTTCGACAATTTCAATTATTTGGGAAGAAAGGGGAGTTAGGGAATTCATAAGTGATAGACAATAAAAAAGGCGGACTCTGGAAGAGATCCGCCTTTGCTTCTCAACAAGCTTTAGCTTGAAAGCTTTTGTTCTTTAAATTCTACGTGTTTGCGGACGATTGGGTCATATTTTGTAAAGACCATTTTTTCTTGCTTTTGCTTAGGATTTCTGCGGGCAAGATAAAAAAATCCGGTGTTGGCAGTGCTGACCATCTTAAACAAAATAGAATTTCTTTTAGCTTTTGAAGCCTTCGGTTTTCCAGCCATAATCTAATTATTATAAAGGAGTTAAAAAAAGAGCGGCGCAAGATATTTTTAACTTTGCCTGAGTCAAGAAAAAGGTTGAAGAAGATTAATTTAACTTGGTATTTATTTTATTCCTAGTCTCAAAGCTTATAACACTATCAAGTGCGATGGCCTGAATATTATTTAAACAACAAAATTATTGCTGATGGGTTTCATTCAATTTCTTTTCACCCTTGAAACCAGCGGCGATGCCGGTGCGTGAGACGCCGTCTAGGCCCAAAGTTGAAAGCTTATTGAGAACTTCGTCAATTGTTTCTGAAGTACCGATAATCTCAAAAACCACCGAATCGCCAGTGATATCCACAATATTGGTGCGATATTTATCTGCGATTTTTATGGCTTCCTCGCGCTTTTGTTCATCGCCAATAATTTTTACCAAAGCCAATTCGCGCTCAATATAGCCGCGCTCGCGAGTGAGTTCAACAGCGCGATATACAGGCACAATGCGGTTCAGCAATTTGCAGATCAAATCAATGGTTTTGGTGGTTGCGTAAGATGTTATTGTAACGCGCGACAATTTTTTATCTTTAGTGATTGGTGCAACATTGAGCGTTTCAATGTTGCAGCCGCGTGCTGAGAAAAGCTCAACAATACGGGCGAGGGCGCCGAATTCATTATCAACTAAAATTGCGATTACATGTTTTTTGATTTGATCAGTCATAATGTTATATTGTTGCTGAACGATACACTGTTCCGCGATCTGCTAAAGCAAAAGCGTTAATGGAATATGTCTCGATGGTTGGTGATGGTGTTTCAGAGATTGCCAATGGAGTTGCTATTTTTTTGCTAAGAGGTGGTGATATTTGATCAAGGATTTTTAAAAAGCTCAAAATAATGAAGCGATTTTGCATGTAAACTTTTTCGTTTCTTTCGAGATTTTTTTGGTTGCTGTTTATACCATCTGGTAGGTCTGGTATTGGTTCATTAAGCAGAGCAAATTCTTTTTTTATTCTGGCAAGATTAAGTGGATTGCAATTGGGCATTGAATCCAAGCCAAGCGCTTTTTTCCATTTTGGCAATTCATCTTCTATGAATTTTACGACTCTTTCTGTTTTTTGTTGCTCGACTTCTTTAATGATTCTTTTGAGGTTTTTTTCATGTTCCTCCAAGCTGCTTCCCATAGTGTCCAGCAACGAATCTTTAAGCTCTTCAGGCAGAAATTGATTTTCGCTTATATTTCTAATCTCGCGCTCCATATTTCGTATTATTAATTTTAGCCTGGCGATTTCACTTGAAGAAGAGCTAGGAGTGGTTGAATCCAACCTATCTTCTAATTCTTCTATCTCCTCTTTGATTTTATATATGACAAAATCTCTAGTTTTTCTCTCTGTATTGCCGGTGGAAATTTTATGAATTTGGGCTGGGCTGAAATTTTTTAGCCTTTGAGTGAAAGAATTTTCTTCATTGATTTGGCATGAATTTCCGCATTGTTCCAATATCGCAAGCCTGACGGTTTGGTCTGCGGCCACAGCTTGAGCTCTGTTTTTAATTAGCCATTCATTTACCACATGGCGCGGAATAGAATTTATCAATACATCTTTTCTGTTTCTAAAAATTTGCGCTAGCATTTCGCCCCTATATTTGTTTGGGTTAGAAAGCCCTTCTGGAAGCGGGAAAAGCAAAGGATATCTTTCGCACAAATTCCATTTCTCAAAAACTTTATCTATTGCTTCGTCCGGAATTAAAGAAAGGCGGAATGCCATCTCAATTTCACTGTCACAATAAAGAGCGGGAAGTGCTGTGGGTGCTGAACCCATGGCTATGGCTTGCTTAGTTTTTTCTGCAAGGGGTTGTTTAAATAAAATAGCAAATGGGATATTGCGGGGTAGATCAGAGAAAGTGAGAAAGCCGGTGGTAGGGCCTATATCCATGGTGCTTTCTTGCTCGGTAATATGATGGGCGTCTTTGAAAAATGCTGATTCTCTTAACATTTGTTCATATCCCGTATCTACAGTATGTTGTGCTGCATCGTGCCTTACTTTATATTCCTCAAGAAGTTGAATTTCTTCTGGGGTTAATTCAAGCGAAGGATCATAATCGTAGGAGCCGGGCGCCCATTTTTTTGCTTCAGTATTTGCCCTAGCAAAACTCAGTTCTTTATATTTTCCGCCAAAGCCTATGGTGCCGGAATTGCCGAAATCAACAAAAACTGATTGGAAAGAAATTACCTTTCCTTCGTCATTAAGAGTAAATCGGCAGCCAATATTACAGAGGTTGAAATTGGCGAAATCCCAATTGTGAATAAATTTTGAAGCGGCAAAAGCTTTCTCAATTTCCTGATGAAAATAGCTGGGTAAAAGCTCATAAAGCTGACCTAAAAGCCGCACCCTTTCAAGTTTGTCACCACTGATGATTGGCCATTTTTCATTTATTTCTGCGACTTTGCTTTTTAGCTTTCTCCATTTTTTATTGTTTTCTGGCCTTATAAAACGGAGCATGGCGTCATCAATCAGAAAATTTCCCAAGTCATAATAACCCGTAATCATTGGCGAGGCGACTGATAATTTTGGCACTTCCTGGGTTCTCGGATCGTTTTCACTAATCATAAAAACGCTATGGGGCGATTCCATCCCTGTGAGCGAATATAATTTTTCTGCCATGATTTCCCAAATGGCATTGTGATTGCCGTATTTGATGGTCTTGGTTCTAAAGCGAGTTATTTCATCTCTATTGCCTGTTAAAGCCCTGATTACCTTTTTATCCTCTTCGTTTGCTGAAGCGGTTAAATCTATTCCCATCATCACTGCAGCCCTAGTGCTGGCTCCAGCCGGACTAATTGTACTGCCAGAATAACCAGTGGCTTCACCTTCTGCCTTTAAGAAACGATTTCCTTTAAAATTAGCGACAATCCCTTCTTTTTCTAATAGGCCATAGCCTGGGGTGCCTATACTGCAATCTTCCTGAAATTGTTGGAGCTGTTGTTGATATTCATTTCCGCATTCTTCTTCCATAAGGTGTTGTGGGTAAGGAGAAATAGAAGGAGGAGAAGAGACTCGTGATAAAGGAGAAGCTTGTAAGTTTGGAGTATGTAGTTCGGATTTTGTTTCTTCTTCAGAGGCAATTAGTTCGAGGGGGCGGAGGCGGATTTTCATATCTTACTAGAATTCATCGGCCCTAGAGATTCTTATTCTTGGAACTCTCATTTAAGAAAATTCTAAAGGGCCGAAATAAAAATATATTAGACAGGTTGATAATTCACCAACCAAGCCCACTATATAAAATTTCAACAAAGTTTCTAGCTTTTTAAACCGCGTTTAAATCTTTCTGCACATAAAGCTTAGCTTGGCTGCCCAACAAAATTTCATTATGCGCTGAGCCGGCTGGAATCATAGGGAAAACATTTTCAGATTTTTCCACCAAACAGTTAAATAAAACAGGACCTTTATGGCTGATCATTTCCATTAATTTTTCATCAAGCTCTTGCGGATGTCTGCATTCAATTCCCTTGATGCCAAAGCTTTCAGCCAGCTTCATAAAATCAGGTAAAGATTCCATGTAAGATTGGCTTTCGCGTTTTTCATAAATCAACTCCTGCCATTGGCGCACCATGCCCATATATTGATTGTTCAGAATCAAAATTTTTACTGGCAAATTATATTGTTTGATGGTCGCAAGCTCTTGCATATTCATCAGAAAGCTGGCGTCACCACTAATACAGATGGTTAAAGAATCAGGATTAGCCACTTGCGCGCCAATTGCCGCCGGAACGCCATAACCCATGGTTCCAAGGCCGCCAGATGTTAGCCATTTTTTTGGGCTATTAAAATGTAAATATTGCGCCGCCCACATTTGATGTTGACCAACATCAGTTGAAATGAAGGGTTCATAATCTTTAGTTAGCGCGTTCAGACGTTGTAACGCATAAGCCGGTTTAATCACTTTGTCACTTTTTTCGTAAGACAATGAATCAATTTTTTGCCATTTTCTGAGTTGTTCCCACCAGGCGCTGATTTCTTTTCTACGATTATCAAATTTACGCCTATGCCATTCTTCCAGAATTAGCTCAATTGCTGTGGCGGCATCGCTAACAATTGCCACATCGCAACGAATAATTTTATTGATTGAACAATCATCAATATCGATATGGATTTTTTTTGAATGTGGAGAAAAGCCGCTGACCCGCCCGGTAACGCGGTCATCAAAACGTGCGCCAATATTAACCATCACATCGCATTCATACATAGCCATATTGGCTTCATAAGTGCCGTGCATGCCAAGCATGCCTATAAAATGTGGATCTGAGGCCGGGAATCCGCCTAAGCCCATTAGGGTGTTAGTTATTGGATAGCCGGTTTCATGAATAAGTTGAGTTAAAAGCTGGCTGGCTTTTTCGCCTGAATTTATAATCCCCCCGCCTGTATAAAATATTGGTCTCTTGGCATTGGCAAGAAGATCAACCACAGTGGCAATTTGATCATGGCTAACTTCAAATTGACGTTTTTTGATTTGATAAGAAGCACGATGGATAGGCGTTTTTCCTGCATAAATTCCATGATTATTTTGCACATCTTTTGGAATATCGATTAACACTGGCCCAGGGCGGCCGGAAGCAGCTATATAAAAGGCTTCGTGGATTATATGACCTAAATCATTTACGTCTTTCACCAAATAATTATGTTTGGTGCAAGAGCGGGTGAGGCCAGTAATATCGGCCTCTTGAAAGCCATCAGTGCCGATTAAAGAAGTTGCAACTTGGCCAGAAATACAAACTAAGGGAATGGAATCAAGGTAGGCGTCTGTAAGGCCGGTGATAGTGTTAGTGGCGCCTGGCCCGGAAGTGACTGTGATAACCCCAACTTTGCCGGTTGATCTGGCATAACCTTCGGCAGCATGTGCCGCAGCTTGTTCATGGCGCGTTAAAACATGGTGCAATTTATTTTGCCTAAAAAGAGCATCATAAAATGGCAAGATGGCGCCGCCAGGATAGCCGAAAATTGTTTCTACACCTTCATTAATAAAGGCTTTGACGATGATTTCTGCGCCAGAAAATTTTTCGGCTAACTTTGAATCGCTCATTTGATTTAAATCTTGAATGTGAGGAAAATGATTGAAGAAAGCACAATTTAAAAGGCTCGGGCCTTTCTAATCAAGCGGAAATTTAAATTGATTTATTGGTGTATATAACTAAAAAACACGCCCTTTTTTTAAATTCCCAACAATAATTTTTTTATAATCATGTCTGAGGTAATTATCGGTATAGAAAAAATCATCAAATCGCTTCCTCATCGCTATCCTTTTCTTCTGGTTGATAAAATCGTATCCATAGAAGTAGGCAAAAAAATTGTTGGCATCAAGAATGTTACTTTTAACGAGCCTCATTTTATGGGCCATTTTCCTGATAAACCAATAATGCCAGGAGTATTGATTATTGAAGCCATGGCTCAAGCCGGCTCTTTAATGGTTACTGCTGGGGAAGGTTTTGACGCTGAAAATAAGTTGGTTTATTTCATGTCAATTGAAAACGCTAAATTCAGAAAACCAGTAGTTCCAGGCGATGTTTTGGAACTTCATGTGGAGATGGTGCAAAATCGTGGCAATGTCTGGAAGCTTGCTGCAGTTGGTATCGTTGAAGGTAAAAAAGTTGCTGAAGCACAATTTTCGGCAATGATTTTTGACAAAAATAAAGCTTAAAATGACCACAAAAATCCACCCCACTTCAATTGTTAGCCCCAAAGCGCAACTAGGAGAAAATGTTGAAATTGGCCCTTATTGCATTATTGGCGATGATGTAAAAATCGCTTCTAGCACCGTTTTGAAGTCTCACATAGTTATCGAAGGTGATACAGAAATCGGAAAAAATAATCTTATCTATCCCTTTGCTTCTATTGGCCTAGCGCCACAAGATTTAAAATTTAGTGGTGAAAAATCTCAGGTAATAATTGGCGACAATAACCGTATCCGCGAGCATGTAACCATTCACTTGGGAACAAAAGAAGGTGCAATGGTTACCAAAGTTGGCAATAATTGTTTACTAATGGTGGGCGTTCACGTGGCGCATGATTGCGTGGTTGGCGATAATGTAATTCTTGCTAATAACGCCACCCTGGCCGGCCATGTTGAAGTTGGTGACAATGCTGTAATTGGCGGCCTTTCCGCAATTCACCAATTTGTTCGTATTGGTAATGGAGCCATGATTGGTGGCATGTCAGGCGTAGAAAGTGACGTAATTCCTTATGGAACCGTGATGGGTGAGCGGGCTTTCTTAGCTGGCTTAAATATAATTGGCATGAAGCGCCGTGGCGTTGCCCGTGAAGACATCCACGCTTTGCGCAATTTTTTCAAAAAAGTTTTTACCGATAATGATGCTGGCTTTTCCACCCGCGTTGATAATTTTGCTAAAGACTTTTCCAGCCCGCTGGTTCAAGAAGTAGTTAAATTTATTAAAACAGAATCAGCGCGTTCTTTCTGCCAACCGAAAAATAATTTTAAAGGCGAAGCACCTAATGCATGAAATTTGTTTGGACATTGAAACCACAGGGCTCGATCCACGCGAAGGTCATAAAATCGTTGAAATTGCCTGTATTGAAATGATTAACCGGGTTAAAACCGGCAAAGTTTTTCACTCTTATGTCAACCCCAGACGGGACATGCCTCAAGAAGCCTTCGCTATCCATGGAATTTCCGGCGAATTTCTGCAGGACAAGCCCATTTTTGATCATGTTGTCTATAAATTTTTGGATTTTATCAAAGGGGGAAAACTGGTAATCCACAACGCTGCTTTCGATACAAAATTTATCAATTACGAGCTACGTATCCTTGGCCTTGAGGCCTTAAACATGGATAATGTTATTGATTCGCTTTTAATCGCGCGTAATAAATTTCCTGGTTCACCCGCCTCTTTGGATGCTTTGTGTAAAAGATTCGGCATTGATTTATCACGCCGAACCAAGCACGGCGCCCTTCTAGACACTGAGCTTCTTTGTGAAGTATATATTGAATTGATGGGTGGCGCTCAAAGCGGCTTTGGTTTTGAGACAACAAAAAAAGAAATAAAGGCAGAAGAAAAAGCGGCAGGAAATATTATAAAGCAAATAAGAAGAACCTTGCCAAAGCGCGATTTCCCTGTGTCAGAAGATGATTTACAAAAACATGAAGAATTTATAAGAAAAAATTTTAAGACCAATCTTTGGGGGTATTAACGAATTAATTATCCCTATTACACCAATTGGCCCTTCATATCACTAGCACAGGGCTTAGAAACTGTTCCAAACCCATACACCAAAAATGAAACTTCCCACAAACTTCAAATTCTCGCTATCCGATTTTTCGCCATCTGATTTCTTACTTTGGACGCCCGCTTTATTTGGTTTTGGCGCTATATTTTATTTCCTTTTCCCAGAAAATTTTCAGAAATTCTTTTTTGTTTTTCTTACCCTTTTTTTTAGCGCCTCTTTTTTAGCTTTCTTAAACCGCCATTCATTTCGAAGCCTTATTTTTCTAGGCTGTTCTGTGTTTGTGGGCGGAAGTTTTTATGCCAATTTTTATGAAAAAATATTTCTAAATCACTCTGAGATAAATGGAAAAATTTATGTTGATGCCGTTGGGAAAATTGAATCTATAAAGGAATTCTATAATCCAGTGAATGGCCTAAAGGGCGCTAATTTAGTGATTAGAGAGCCTGTTCTTTATGAGCCTGTTGCAAATCCCCTAACCGAACTGATTTAAATTTCCTTATATTTT
>CAZCWN010000053.1:0-11464 GCA_964502375.1 uncultured Rhizobium sp.
TTAATATTGTCGATGGCATCTTCTCCGGCGCGGCGCACTAAGCCATCATCGCGATCCTGTCCTTTTGCTTGTTCGCCGCCGATTTGTAATCCGCCCAAGCTTAACCCGCCTTTTTGTTGTACATTTTCGCTACGCGCCTTCTTGCCTTTGAATTCAATGGTCTCAACTAAATTTAAAGAAGGCAATTCATAAACTTTAATATTTCCTGAAACTTCAGCGTTATAAGTAAATTTTGGTGGGACTGAAATTAGTTGGCCAGTTTTTGGATTAATATAAGTGCTGCCGCTGCTATATTTTTTATTGAAAGCAGCATTGGAAATTGAGCCAGAAATAGCATAATCAGCAACTTGTGGCCCTTTATAAGATCCAGTTTTATTCATTTCTGCCAGAGCAATTTCTTGCTGTAATTTTGTGGTTGCTTTACGATCAACCAATTCGGCTAAACGGTTTTGGGCCAGAACATTTTCAATATTGTTGGCGATTGAAACACCAAGCTGGGCCTGGTTTGCAACAGGGTTATTGTTTTCATCAAAATCAAAAACCACCACTTTTATGGCTTTGCCTTCAAGGTTATCCTTGGTTGGTATAAATTGGGTTTTAGATAAAAATTGTTTTTGATATCTCTCGAAATTTTTAATTCGTGGCGCGCAGGAAGTGACGATAACGCAGGAAGTAAAAAACAGAAGTATGATAAGATATTTGAGCTTCATGGGTATTAATTGATGATGCCAATTATTTTTAGAATTCCGTCTTGAGAGATCTTTTCTTCCAAAGATTTTAAGGCTGCTAAATAAGATTCTCTTTCACTGATTGTAGAACTACCGGTGACTTCAATTGAATTGCTGGCTACTACTTTTCCTTCGACCAGATTCTCAAAATCAACTTCCAGTTTGGTTATGAAAGCTTCATAAATTTTATTTGAACGGCTCTCTGATTTTATTCTGATAACAATTTGCCCCAGATCAGATGGATTGAGAGTTGGAGCGATTTTAATTTTCTCTTTATTTAAGCCATTGCGAATAATTTTGGCGATTTCGCTTGGCGAATTTATTTCGAAATAAAATTCAAGTTTGTTGGAAATTTTTTCCAGCTGGCTGCGGAAATTATCGATGCGTGTTAATTTTTCTTTTAGATTTATATTGTCGCCCGCACCAGCAAGAATGCGGCTTTTGAGCTCGAGTTCTTTGCTTAAATCAAGAATTTTTATTAATGAATTACGCCTTTGAATGGAGTTTTTATCCAAAGAATTTTGATCTAAATCATTAATCTGTCTTTCCAGCGAATTAACTCTTTCTCTTTGATCATTGAGGAAAGGGGCACGCTCAATTTCCACTTCGACAAAAAAGCTTTCGCCAATCTTTTTACTATTGCTGACCTTGAAATTAATAAAAATAATTTTCTCAACATTCTGGCGAACATTTTGGCGCATTTCTTCATTAAAGCTGGTTTGATTTTCTTCGCGCAGCAAATTCGATTCTGACGAAATGCTAACCATCAAACGTGCTGCCGCATCCGCAAGTGCATATCTAGTGGCCTCTTCTAAAGTTGAACCTTCGGCAACACCATAAAGATTCTCGGCATTATTTTGTTTGGGAGTTATATACCAAGACGGGGTGTCAGCGCCTTTTTTTGGGGCAGCTGCTGAACAAGATAAAAGGAAAAAAGCAGCAGTGAGAGCCAGAATGATCTTATTCATCGAGTTCTTTAAGCATTTCTTTGCTATTACTATCGCTTGAATTTATGCGCTCAGAAGCGCTGCGCGACTTAACGGTTTTCTTTACTTCTTCGTCGGTGTGGTGGCAAGAAATTACTGAAATAAGAAGTAAAAGAGAGAGTAATTTTTTGATCATGGGAATGATATTTTAGAGGTTGGTGATGATGTGTAAAAAGCGCTGCCGTTAATGTGGCAGCGCTCTAAATATTATTGCTTTTCTGCGGTGTCTTTTCTTTCTTTTTCAAGTTCATCAAAAAGCTCTTTAGTGGCGGCTTGAGTTTTATTAATATTATCGCGACTCATATTTGATTTAGTGGCGCGAGCCTCAAAAGTTTTGCGGCTATTTTCCAAAAATTTGCTATAATCTTCATTTTTAAGGGCCATATGCACATAAAGTGTGCTGTCTTCAGCTTGGAACATATGCAATCTTTTTACACCAGAAAGCGGCAAATCTTTAACCACTTCTTTAGTGGCCTGAGCGAAAAATTCTTCCACATCATCATTCTCATTAACTTTGGTAGATCTTAGAGAATCTTTAGTAATTCTGCTGATTTCAGATTGAATTGTCGTAGCAATATTAGCTTTGGCGTCCATCTCGGCCATTGGTATTTGAAATTTTATACCACCTTTTGATGGGCTGGCGATTCCAACTGCTCCAACGCCGTCTTTAACTGAAGGATCGATAACCCACTCTGGTAAATTTGCTAAATTGCCTTTGGCCTCAGGGCTTGGGGCGGTTTTTTTTGCGCAGGCAAAAGAAAAAGACAAAGCAATTATTGAAAGTGTGGTAAGAACTTTATTTTTCATATTATTGGTTTTGGATTAAGAGTTAGAGAGGTCAGCGAATAAATATAACCGGCCTTCAAAGTAAAACTATTTTTTGCAACTAGAAATTACAAGATGCTTTATCGCTGCTAATTTTCTTTGTGGTAAATCAATAATATGCCAATCGCCATACAGATTATAGCGATCATCCAAGTGGAGGCAAATACAGGGATCAACCCAGAAGAGCCCAGCGCGCTAATGATGCTTGCAATTATATAAAGAACCAATCCGGCTATGATTCCGATAAAAATCATCAAGACAGTGTTTCTATCCCGAATATGATTCAAACCAAAATAGCAGGCGATTAATGCCATGGATAAAAAAAGCAGGGGCTTGCTTAACAAGGAATGGAAATAAACTTTAAATTTAGTGGAATTGAAGCCATATTCCTGAAGGTTAGCAATCAAACTTGGCAGCTCAAATAATGAAAATAATTTTACGTTCTGGAAATTATTAACGATTTTTTGGATCACAAAATCAGCCTTAAGGCTGGTGGGAATAGTTATGCTGTCGATTTTTTTATTAAGGGAGTTGTGATCATTAACGGTGGCCTGCTGTAAAAGCCAAAAACCATCTTTCATCAACATTTTTTCAGCATCGATTTTTTTGTAGAATTTTTCGTCTTTATCAAAAAACCATACGCTCACATTATCTAATTCCAGATTTTCGCTATAAACTTTTTTGGCCTGGATTATCAAGTCTTCACCAGGAATTTCACTATTGTTTTGTCTCAGCCATATACCATTCTGTGGTGCAACCACTTCACGTAATTCTTTTTTTACATATTTATTTTCCAGGGCCTCAAATTCTTTGATCATGATAATTGAAATTGGTCCTATAACAGTGACCCAAAAAATTCCCAGAATAAAAGCCGAAAGGGCAATTGGTTGCAGAATTTGCCATAAAGAAAAACCGCTCATGCGAGCGATGGTGATTTCGCTTTTTGAAGAAAATAAAAAGAATGTGATAATTGCTGAAATTAATACTAGTGAGGAAACAACATCATTCAAAAAATCAGGGATTTGCATTATCGCCATAAGTATGGGCGCATAAAAAGGCGCCTCGCTGCCTCGCACCTTATCAAGAGCATCCAGGAAATTGATGAAAAAAATGAGCAAGGAAAACCCTAAGGAAATTTGTAAAAACCTTAGGAGAAAATTTTTGGCGAAATAGATGTTTATTAGCTTTATATGCCTTGAGGCAATCATGATCTTTTGCGATAATTACTGGTTAAAAGTTTTAAGCTTATCAAAGCAAACAAAATAAAATTTGAGTAGAGAAGCGGGATAAATTTTGCCGAAGATTGAATCAGGCCATAGCTTATTATAACTAATCCTAAAAACACCGAGGCTAAAACCATTGCTAAAATTATGTTCGGCAAATTTCCTTTCCTTCTAAATTGTCCTCTTAAAACGCAAGAAACACCAATTAGAGAAAAAATAATTGGCAACAAAGGATAGGTAAATCTTTCATGAATTTCGGCCCGGTATTTTCGTAAATCGCTTTCTTCAGAATCATCATTGGGATTAATTAGCTCATGCAAATAGCGCTCTTTGGCTTTCCAGCGCATAGTATCATCGCCTTTTTGAGTTTCAGTTAAGTTAAAAACATAGCTGTCAAAATTAAGAATTTCGGTTTTATAGTTATTACAATTAAGTTTTTGAATACTGCCATTTTCCATATAAAGAAGGGCAGAATTTGCTTCACTAACGATTTGTCCTGACTTAGCAGTTATAGTGATTGAATATTGGTCCGACCTTTCATCATGCAATAAAATGCCATAAAGCTTATTATTTTCGTCGCGATTTTTAGCGTAAATTGTCAGATTATTTAAAGTTTCAAAAGTTTGTGGATTGAAGGAAAGGTTGGAATAATTATTCCTGAAATCAAGGCGCGAAAGCCGCAATTGCTTATTGGCATAGGGCATGAAAAAAAGTGAAATTGTAAAGCAGATCAATGTGGCCAAAATGGCCAATGGCATAATTGGCTGGCATATTTGTAATTTGGTTAGGCCAGAATTTTTTAATATGGTAATTTCATTGTCGGCAATGAGATGATTGTAAACCGCAAGTATGGCAACAAACAGGGAAATTGGAATTATAAATAAAAGCAGCCATGGCAGAATCAGCATGAATAGATAAAGAAACTGGCTCAATTTTATGCCATTTTCGGTGACATATTTTACAAAGGATATGGCACGGCTAAACCAAATCAGCGTTACAAAAATACTAATAAGCCAGGCAAAACCAATCAGGGTTTTTTTTAAAATATAACGACTATAAATCTTCAAGGGAGTTTTGGATTTGAATTTTTGTATATAATAAGCTCTAGAATCCTAAATCAAAATCATATGTCAAAAGTAAAAATTACTCTAAACGGAGAAGAGAAAATTTTGGAACGCGCTATGTCAGTTGCTGAGCTGCTTGATGAGCTTCAGCTTGATATAAAAAAAATCGCCGTGGAAAAAGATCTACAAATTGTTAATCCCGAGCAATTTTCTAAAGTGATTTTAAAAGAAGGAAGTCGCATTGAAATCGTCCATTTTATTGGTGGTGGCTAGATTATCGGGATCTACCAGATTGTGGCTGGTGTTTAGCTAACATAGCTGGGGAGGCTGGTGGTGCGCTTGGGGCTGTATCTACTGGTAGTGTGTTTGGGTCAGTATCTAATGGTGGTGCGCTTGGGGCTGGATTAGTATTCATTATCTCAGCCTTTGGTTTTGAAGGTGATGAGGATGGCGGCACTACTCCAGCAACTTTAGATATTTCTTCTACACGTTTTAAATATTCGTCTATTTCTTGATTAGTGGCGCCTTTTTTAATTTCTTCTGCAAAAACCTTTTTATCTATTTGACCCATGCTCTCTAAAACGCTGGTAGTAGACTCATTGAGTCTGCCTGCCATAGTTTTCAAAAGAGCTTTATTGGTTGTGCCCAGACCAGTTTCATCAAGAAAATTTTCAGTCACCCCTTGGATTTTTTCTGCTATCTTTAATGGAGCATGAATTCCTAATTCCATCCAAGTGGTTGTTATCATTTCCCCCAATTTGTTGCTGAATTCAGTTAGAGCGGCATCTGGAAGAAGAGAGGTGGTGCCAAGCATGTTTTTGATAATCTTGGTATTGGCAATTTTGACGGCCTCAGTTGTAACACGAGCAGTTCCAAGCAGAATCGAAGTGATGAAAGCTATTTGTAAACCAAAGAGCAGGGAAAATCCAAATTTAAATAATTTAAAACTTTGATTTACCGTGGACGATTCATCCCCAAAAATGTTTTTGAAACCTCTATCAAGAGAATTAAAGACTTTGGCTAATTCTGTTTCTGGCATAACTTACTCCCTAAAATTAATAAATTGTAGTGGTACATCATATTCGCTTTTTCGTAGAAGGGCAATCACTTCTTGTAAATCATCGCGTTTTTTGCCGTCAATACGAATTTCATCGCCTTTGATGGAAGCCTGAACTTTCATCTTTGAATCCTTAATTTGCTTAACAATTTTTTTGGCGATTTCTTGTTCAATACCATTACGCAATTTAACTTCCTGCCTTAAAGAATTTCCACCTGCTTTTTCTTCTTTTTGAAAGTCAAGGGCCTTTACATCCACACCCCGCTTAGTTGCAAAGACTTTTAAAGAATCACCAATTGCCCCCAATTTATAATCATCTTCTGCCGAAATTATGATTAAATTTTCTTTATTTTTCAGCTCGACAGAAAATTTTGCACCTTTGAAATCATAGCGATTTGTAAGCTCGCGCAGCACGGAATTAACAGCATTGTCAATTTCCTGCATGTTGATTTTTGAAACTATATCGAAGCTTGGCATAATTTATTTTTTGGTTGAAAGGGCATTTTGTAAATCGTCAATTAAGTCATCCACATGTTCCAGACCAACAGACAAGCGGCACATAGATTCTGTGATGCCGATTCTTTCTTGCTCCTCTCTAGAAATATTGAAATGGGTGGTTGTTGCTGGATGAGTTATCAGCGATTTTGCATCACCCAAATTATTGGAAATATCAATTATTTTTAAGGCATTCATAAAAGTGAAAGTATCTTTTTTATCGCCATCAATTTCAAAAGCCAACATAGCGCCGCCGCTTTTCATCTGTTTTTGAGCCACATCAAATTGGGGATGAGACTTTAGACCAGGGTATAAAACTTTTTTCACCCTTTTATTTTGCTCTAAGAATTCAGCAATTTTTGCAGCATTAGAGCAGTGGCGCTCCATGCGTAGGGCAAAAGTTTCCAGCGATTTTAAAATTACCCAAGCATTAAACGGGCTCATGGCCGGGCCAGTGTGACGGTGAAATGGTAGCAAAGTTTCTTTGATAAATTCTTCTCGCCCCAAAACGCAACCCCCCAGGGTGCGGCCTTGTCCTTCCATATGTTTAGTGGTGGAATAAACGCTGATATCAGCTCCGAGTCCTAGAGGTTTTTGGCAATAAGGTGAAGCAAAAATATTGTCGACGATGAGGCTGGCGCCATATTGTTTACAAAGGCCGGCCACAAAAGCTATGTCAACAATTTCAAGATTAGGATTGGCCGGAGTTTCAATAAAAACTACTTTGGTATTTTCCTTAAAAGCCTGGACCCACGATGCTTGGTCAGTGCCTTCAACCAGAGTTACTTCAACTCCATAATTGGGCAAAATTTTGGTGGCAATATGAAAGCATGAGCCAAATAAAACTCTAGAGGCAATAAAATGATCGCCAGATTTAACTTGGCACATTATTGCTGCAAACACTGCTGCCATACCGCTGGCCATCACGCAGGCCGCTTCCGCTCCTTCAAGCAAGGCTAATTTTTCTTCCAGCATTTGCAGATTTGGATTTAAATAGCGCGAATAAACATATCCCGGTGCCTCGCCATTGAAGCGGCTTTCAGCGGTTTCTGCTGAATTATATGCAAACCCGGAATTCATAAAAATTGCTTCGGAGGTTTCGCCAAAGTTAGAACGTAACGTGCCTCCACGTACCATCTGGGTTTCAAGACGTAATTTTTTGAAATCGAGATTTTTATTTTTGTAATCCATTAATTTTTGATTTTTAATTTTTCGAGAAGGCGATCAGTATCATTGCGCAGCAATTCAATTTTTACTTCTGTGGTTCCATGATCGCGAAAGCCCAGCAAAATGGCGGCTTTTTCTGAAACATCAATAACTCTGTTTTTGGAAAAAGGGCCGCGATCATTAACGCGAACTATAACGCTTTTACCATTGCGCAGATTAGTAATGCGAACCAATGAAGGCAGGGGAAGAGTAGGGTGGGCGGCGGTCATGCTGCCCATATTATAAACTTCTCCGTTAGCAGTGAGCTTGCCATGAAAATCATCTCCATACCATGAGGCAGTGCCCACTTCTTCATAATCTTCGTAATTTTGGGGTACGTAATTTACACCAAAAACCTCATAAGGATTACCGACTTTGAAATAGCCAATATAATTTCCGTTATCATCAACTAACTTTTGCATTTCTTCTTTTTCTACGGCATTAAACTCTTGTGCCTCGTCATCCTCCATGCTTTGGTAGAGATATTTTTCTTCTGCATACTCTAAATTTTGCGCGTAATCTTCTTTCTTTGAACTATAATTTTTCTTTGGCTTAGCAAGCCCAATCTGCATTGATTCGCTTGGCTTAACACGTTTTCCAAACTTGCTGGCAACTTTATGAAATTTCTTTTTATTGGCGCTGGCACGATATTTTTTTGTTCCCCCATCCGAACAAGAAAACACTAAGCCTAGAACCAAAAATAAGTAAAATTTTTTCATTACTCAGAATTTTTTTGATAACAACTGGCTCTGGCTGGTGAGGAAAGTCCTAATGGCATTTTTTTGAAAACAAATTCTTCTTGGCCGGTAGCAGAAAGCTCATTTTTCGTGATTAAAAAAATTCCATATTCGGCAAAGAAATTGGCTATAAAGTCGCAGCCAAAAAAACTAATTAGCTTAGATTTGGCGGTCAAAAAAATTTTCTTTTTTATTGTTAAATCGAGATCGAAGCACAGTTTTTCAAAATCTTTAATCGAGCAAAAATGAATATTTGGAGTTTCAAACCATTGGAAAGGAATAGATTTATTCACGGGCATCGTGCCTTTAAGCAGTAGGTGTAGGCGGTTTCTAAAATGGGCAAAATTTGGTAGAGAAATTATAGCAAACTCAGCGATACGCAGCATTTCTTGTAAAATTTCCTTCGGCTGGTGAGTGGCCTGGATTGTTTGGCTTAAAATTGCGTAATCAAAATTACGATTAGGATAAAAAGTTAAATCCTGCTCAGCATCCCCCTGAATCACCGAAAGGCCGCGCATCATGGCCTTACTGGCTTGTGATTGAGAAATTTCCAAGCCCCTACCGTCAACATTTTTATTTTTTTTTAGAAATGCCAAAAGCTCACCATCGCCGCAGCCAATATCCAGAACCTTTGCGCCTGGCTTTATGAGGCCCGCGATAATTTCTAAATCATATCTGATTTGATGTTTAACAATGTCTTGGCCGATGTAAGTCATGGGTTATTGATTAATGAAGCCAAAAATGGTGTGTTTTAAGGCTTCGCTTTCAAGTAAGAAGGAGTCATGTCCGGCGCTGCTTTGAATAGTTACCGAACTAACATTTATACCGCAGGCAACCAAAGCATGAGTAAGTTTTTTGGCCTCTGATGGAGGAAAAAGCCAATCGTCGGAAAAAGAAATAAGGCAAAATTTTCCTTCTTTATTTTGCGCAAAATCGCTGAAAGCATTGCTTAGTTTTCCCCCAAAATCGCTTTCTAAATCGAAGTAATCAACCGCTTTTGTGATGTATAAATAAGAGTTGGCGTCGAAGCGCTCAACGAAGCTAAAGCCTTGATGGTGCAAATAGCTTTCCACTTTAAAATCACGATTAAAGCTGAAGGAAAAACTTTCTTTATCTTGCAAATTGCGTCCGAATTTTTTTTGCAGAGAGCTTTCAGAAAGGTAAGTTATGTGGGCTGTCATGCGGGCAACAGCCAGGCCGCTTGACGGATATTTCTTCTCTAACAAATAATTACCTTTTACCCAATTTGGATCAGCCATAATTGCTTGCCGCCCCACTTCGTGAAAGGCGATATTTTGTGGTGAATGGCGATAAGAGGTGGCAAGTGGAACTATCAAATTTACTTTTTGTGGAAAGTGCACAGACCAAGCAAGGGCCTGCATGCCGCCTGTTGATCCGCCAATCACTGCATGCAATTTTTCTATGCCCAGATATTCAATCAAAAGATTTTGGGCATAAACCATATCTCGAATGGTAATGACAGGAAAGCTTAATACGTAGGGTTCCCCCGTTTGTGGGTTAATTTCTTTGGGGCCGAAAGAACCCATGCAGCCACCAATAATATTGGAAGAGATGACGAAAAATTTTTCTGTATCAATCGTTTTTCCAGGGCCAATCATAAAATCCCACCAACCCTTTTTTCCTGTTATCGGATGATCTCCAAAAGCATATTGATCGCCGGTTAGAGCATGGCAAATTAAAATGGCATTGGATTTATCGGCATTTAATTTTCCGGAGGTTTGATAGGCTAAAGGGAAATTTTTTATTTCGGCACCATTTGTTAATTTTAGTGGTTTTTCCTGGGCTAAAAACACAATTTCACCAATCTCAAATTCTCGGTAATTGGGGCCAAAACTTGACTTAACTTTCATTATTTTTAAATCGCACTTGCTTGGGGATTGCCTTAAAAAGAAAAACCTATCTAAATTTACACGATGGAAAATCAACAGAATAAAACTTGCGAAATGGCCTTGGGAGCTTTGCGCGACCAGATTGATCAGATTGATAATCAAATAATTTCTCTATTTGCGCAGCGAATGGAAATTATCGCTAAAGTTAGCGAATTAAAGAAAGGTAATCACGAAAAGTTTTTTATTAAATCAAGCCGCGAAGCCGATATGGTTAAGGCTTTGGCAAAAAAAGTCACAGCAAATTTTCCTAAATTGGCAATCGTAAATATTTGGCGAAAAATTATCACTGTTGCCAATATGACTGAACAACCAATTCGTATCGCAATTCATAATCCAAAAAATATTCCTGATTACGCTTATTTGGTAAAAGATTATTATAGCGAGGCGGTTCCGCTTTATATTTCTGACAGCGCCACAAGTGTTATTTCAGAGCTTGAAAAAAACGAAGCGCAAATCGGAATTTTTGCTCTGCCTGAAAATGTTTATGAGGAACCAAATAAACAGGCAGCTCAGGAAAATTGGTGGATTGCTCTAGCCAATAATCGTCTAGGTTTGAAAGTTTTTGCCAAAATTCCTTTCGTGGAATTTTTGGATGAAGATAAAAATCGTGATCAAATAAAATTAGTTGCTGTTGCCGCCAAGGAGCCAGAGAAATCAAGTGATGACAATAGTTTGCTGTATGTTGAGGCGAATAAAGAAATTCCTAAATCGCAAATTTTAGCAGTTCTGAAAGAATTTAATTTACAGGGAAAAATTTTAAAAGTGGTAAGCCTGCATCAACTTGATGGGCTGATGTTTTATTTAATTGAAGTTGCAGGTTTTTACTTGGAAAGCGATGAGGCAATTAAAAATTTTTCCTCCTCAAAAATTAAGCCATATGTGAAGATATTAGGGCATTACGCCACTTCAATTATGGTTTAAAAGCCTCTAAAATTAAGGGTTAAAATTTTACTTGAGTCATAAAATAGTTCCCCAGTAGCTGTACTGAAAAATTTTATAATAGGCTTGAGAGCCTTGTATAAACAGCGCCATAGCGATATTTCTTATTAATCTCTAAGATTTATTAAACTCTTTCTAAGCGCATTCTCTGTTATTTTCATTTTCCTTCTTTCTCTTCTTCATCTTTAGTAAAACTGAAAAGCTCATTATTTTGGTGCTGATTATTTTATAAGTAAGCTAATGTCCTAGCCCCCGAACTTCCCGCCACCTTGGACTAGACTTTTGAGATCAGAA
>CAZCWN010000054.1:0-11105 GCA_964502375.1 uncultured Rhizobium sp.
GGAAAAAGTCTAATTAGAAATTGAGAGAGTGGTCTGAAAAATGGGGAGCACTATAGTATCTGGTCATCAGAATTGGAGGAGCAAAAGTATTCTGGATGAGAGGCATAATATTAGGTGAGCAGAAAAAATTAAGGATAGGAAGTTTTCCTGATCTTTCAGTAGAGAATGCAAGAAAAAGAGCTGAGGAATTTAAGGGTAAAGTGGCAGTTGATCAAAACCCTCTTGGAGAAAAAATCAGACTAGCAAATGACATTACCTTTAAGGAAATGTTCGAGGATTTCCTTGAAAATGCTAAGCTTCGCAAAAAATCTTGGCAGGATGATATTGGTGCAATTAATAAACATTTGGATCATTGGAAGAATAAAAAAGCATCTTCAATTACCGTAATTGACGTAAGAGATATACATTCAAAACTTGGTAAAGCTGGTCATAAAGTTGGGGCTAATAGATTATTGGAGAGGATTAAGGCTATTTATAATCAAGCAATAAAACATGGCTGGAAAGGTAGTAATCCTGCTAATGGAATTACTAAATTTCCTGAGAAAAGCAGAAAGAGAATTCTGGAGTTAGAAGAGATGCCAAGTTTCTTTAGGGCTTTAGAAATTGATCCTAGTAGGACGGTAAAAGATTTTGTCTTAGTTGCTCTTTTTACATCAGTTAGAAAAAGTAACATACTCGCCATGAAATGGGAGGATCTGAAATTAAATTCTGAGATTCCCACTTGGAACATTAAAGAAACTAAAAATGGTGATTCGCTCACTGTTGCCTTAACACCAATCTTGGTTGAGCTATTGAAGGCTAGGAAGAAATTAACTGGACAAAGTCCTTATGTTTTTCCTGGTGATGGAGCTGATGGTTATTTTAAAGAGCCTAAAAAAAGCTGGAGCAGAATACTGAAAACTGCTAAAATAGAAGGTTTGGTAATCCATGATCTGAGAAGAACTCTTGCAACAACTGCAAGTGACGGACATGCCGCTAATGACCTAACTATACAAAATATACTTGGTCATAAAAATCATAGCACCACATCTATCTATGTTAGAACGAGATTAAAAACTATTTTAGAAGTTCTGACTGTATCTGGTGAGCAAATGATTGAGCAGGCTGGCGGTATCAATAAGTGGTGGTAAACTTGTTAGATTAATAATCATTTCCTGATGATTTATCAGTTAACCCGCAAGGATTGGAAGGCTGTTCCTGTAATTTAACTTTTCTTATAATTTGGATTTTCGCCTCTGAATCTAACTTAATTTCTGGATAATCTATTAAGATATTATCCAGCCTCTCTTCCCAATTCACCTTTTCAAAATCCACCTTGGCGGCAAGGCGGTAACTAATATTGTAAACTGAAGTAACCGAGCAGTCAGCAATTTTAGCAATATCCTCTTTTCTGATTCTTATTTCTTTGCGTTTTGGCAAATCATGCATCGCCTTAGCAATTAACTTATTTTCGTAAGAAATCTTCTTTGTTTTCGACTTCTTGAGTGTTTTCTGATCTTTCATTTTCCTACCCAATAAAATTTAACTGTCCCCTAAGGCTGATAAGAAAATTTCCTCCCTTCAGGATGCTACTCCTCCAGAAATTACGTGAGTTTTCCAAGATCTTCAAGACGAGTATTCAAAGATTTTTCAATTTTTCTGCCTAAGAGAAAAAAATTAATACCTTCCGAAGCCTGTCAGAAAGGCTTCCTCTGTTTTGAGCTGCTAAAAAATAAAACTCCCCCGAAAAATTATATGAGTTTTCGAAGATCTTCATGACGGGTTTAGGTCCAAAGAAATCTTTTCTTTGGTAATCGCCCTTTAAAGGTGATTTAACTCAATTTTACAAATAAAATGAGACAAGAAACATTTCTCAGTCGCAAAGAAGCAGCTGAGTTTTTAAAGGTTATAAAGCCAGGAACTTTAGCGCATTGGAGCAGTTCAAAGCGTTACGATTTACCCTATTACAAGGCCGGGTCAAAAGTTTTATATAAAATTTCAGATCTAGAAAACTTCTTGGAAAAAAACTTCAAGAAAGGAGGATCTCATGAGTAAAGTTCCTGCTAAATTGCTTGAGGAAGGAATACCTCTCCTATACGCTATCCAATACAAAGACCCTTATATAACAGATCCCAAAACTAGAAAAAAGAAACCTAGGAAACTGACTGTTTTTCAAAAAATCTGCAACATCATTGTAGATCATGAAATGATCGGCTTTGTGGACTTGCATGACACTGTCTATCTTTATCTTAAGAGAGAGGGCATAATTTCTCACCTGTGGTCTGAGCAAACAAAAAATTATTTTCTATATGAAGGTATCCCTTGCCGGCCTGAGTTAATAGGTAATTCTTTTGTTGCTATTGAAGCTTTGTGCAGACGTATAAGAAGCTCACATCCTGCGTTTAAATTTTTTGATTCGGAAGCTTTTCTAGCTGAAAGAAAGAAAAATAGAGGTGCACATGAGTAATATTTGCAGCACCCTCCTTAAGGAAGGAATAGAGTTAAAGAAACTCGTTCCTTTCACCAAGCCCTTCTCTATAGATCTCAAAACTGAAGAGGAAAAGCCTGTAAAGCTGACCGCTGCTCAAAAAATCTGCAATATCATTGTAGATCATGAGATGGTCGGTTTTGTGGACTTAAACAATATTACCTATCTCTACCTAAGTGGAGATGGGATAATTGTTCCGCTACAGTCGGAGCAGGTAAGAAATTATTTTCTTAGCACCTATCTTGAATCGGCAGGTAAAACTTGTGCCCCTAGAGTATTGAGTGATGTCTTGGCTACTGTAGAAGCTTTATGCAAAAAGCAGAAAGCTAGACACTCCGTGTTCAGAAGAGTTGCCATGAAAGATAACAAAATTTACCTCGATCTGTGCGATGAGAAAAATTCTATTGTTGAAATAGACAGCGATGGCTACCGAATAGCTGCCTATTCTCCAGTAATATTTTTGCGACATGGTGATATTGCTCCTCTACCAATACCAGATGACTCAGTATCAAAGGATAAAATTATTGATCTTAAGGAATTTATTAATTGTCCAGATTTTGACAATTTTAGACTGGTGGTCTGCTATTTAGTTCATCTATTTTTTCCTGAGAATTATGAAGGGGGAAAAGTGATTCTAGCCATCGAAGGACAGGCGGGGTCTGCTAAAAGCACTTTCACAAGAATCATTAAATCCTTAGCTGATCCAAGTAGTAATGACTTACTATCCGTCCCTCATAGCAAAACAGATTTATCCTTATATGCTAAAAGCCAGTGGGTTCTTACTTTTGACAATATGTCAGGAATAGATGAAAGATTATCTAATGAACTCTGTAAGCTTGCAACAAATGCAGGGTCCTTCAGGAGAAAATTATATTGTGATGAAGATGCATTTTCTTCTAAGATGAAACGCTGCCTTATCATAAATGGAATTTCTGAATATATGCAGCGTGAAGACTTGTTAGATCGCTGCTTAATGTTTGTTTTGCCTGTAATAAAAGGCTCAAGAATTCCTGAGTCATTATTGTGGAAAAACTTCAATTCTGAGAAAACTAAAATATTTAGCGCTTTGTTAAATATAGTTTCGGGAGCATTGAAAATGTTGCCTGAAGCTAGTGTTACTGAGGATTTCAGAATGGCCGATTTTGCTAAAATTGGTTGTGCAGTTGAGCGTTATATGGGGTGGAATGAGGGAGAAGATTTCTGCCAAATTTATAAAAGAAATTTGGAAAGAATGGCTAGCAATAACCTCACTCAAAATGTTGTTGCCGCATCGCTTATATACTATCTCAAAAAATGCTGCCCTGATTTAAGTGAGGGATTTAGCTATTGCGTAACTCCTCATGAACTTTTTAAAGATCTAAAGAATCTGAATTTGCAAAGTGATTTTGCTAATCCGGAATTTCCAAATAGCTTAAGTGAATTCTCTAAAAAGGTTTATCAGCTTGCGCCTAGCTTTAAGAAGGTTGGGATAACAATCACCAAGAAGCATTCGGGAAATAGAACAATTACCATGGCTGCAGAGCCTAATGAAATTGATTCTAAATTGTTTTAATAACTCTTGAAGTTGAAAACAGTGTTTTGATTAAAAACACTTACAGCATTACTTAGTTTTCAGTTTCAGAAAGAGTTTTTAAAAATCGGGTTACAGCAGCCTTAACTTCCTTTTAAAGGGAGCGGGGCAAAAATACATAAACTTCTTCTTTCTCGCCCTCCTAAAGCTTTCTAGTTTATGTGTGCGAAGTGGAAAGGTTGATGAATCCGGACAGGGAGGACAGCTAGGTCATGAGGTCACACAACATAGCACAACATTTATGAAAAAGATTACCAAAGAAAATTTGATTCAGTTTTTTACTAAAGAGTAATCTGAGTCGGTTATTGCTGAAGGCAAAAGAAAACCAGAATTTAATTCTGAAATACTTACAAATCTTGCTTCTGCTGTATCTCATTTTCAGCGTGGCTGATTTAAAGGATTATGTCAGTTCACTCGAAGGAGAAATTGATTATTTGAAAAGTGATATTTCTAGCGTGGGAAGTCAATGTGGCGAGGCGCAAGATTCGTGCAAAAGAGTTTGGCGTAGCTGGTAATTTCTTAATTCACCCGATCTTTTTCTAGAGAGTCGATAATGCGACAAACAATTTTTCTTATCTCTTTTCTCTTTTTGTTAAACTCATCTCTATTTTCAAATTTGGCTATCCACACCTCTGGAGTGTGAGGGAATAAACTATGTCCAACACTATAGTTATCCTGCTTCAAAGTTTTCTTCGTAAAAAGATTTAGAAATGCTATTAAGTCACCTTTTAGTTTATCATTTCTTACAATCTTATTCATAATTCTAAAAACCCTTCCTAAAGCTTCAAATAACTCGTTCCTTGATTCATAACTAAAAGTAATTTGCTGATAACGTGCATAATGTTGAAACTGCTCTTGGTCAGTGCCGAATGGGTAACTATCTAAAAAATTAAATAGTAAGCTCATGTCAGCTGTTTCCGTAGGATAGCTTTTGTATAAAGGCTTAGAGGCTTTAGCTGGTTTTGTCCTTGAGTACAAGAAGATGGCTACAAGTAAAACACCAACTATGCGGGCTATATAAATCAACGTCTCATTAGAGAAAAATGGGGAAAATTCTGAGACTATCTTCTCCGGTGCAATTCCATACACAATACTGCTTATGGCAACAAGCAGAATAAATAAATCAGCAAAGCTTTTTACTGATTTAAAAAAGAACTTTAGTTTTTGCATACTTTCTTCAAGAGGTCATCCATTGTGACACCAAGTGCATCAGCAATCTTCAGGCAGGTCAATATAGTAGGGATTCTCTTCTTACTTTCTAACAAGCTAATTGTTGAGCGGTTAACTCCAGCTAGTTCAGCAAGTTTTTCATGAGATAGCTCCCTCTCTTTGCGAATTCTCTCAAATTCGCCCAATAACTTAAAAACTATTTTTTCGGCTTCTTTATGTTTCATGAAGAAACTAAATAGCCGATTTGCTTTTAAATTATTATGTGACTATAGTCACTGTAGCGCGAGCTCTTATTACTGCGGGTTTGCGCAAAAAATAGTGCTTTCTTTTTTAGGCCAAAAATGCTTTGATTGCTAGAGCCTAAAGGATTTTCAGGCTTTATTTTTCTCAACAAAGGTAGCTGAAGCCTTGGCACAATTTTTAATTAAAAAAGCCAAAATCATGAAAAATAAAAGTTCAAACGAGATCCTTTTTAAGACTAAAAAAAATTCTAATTACGCAGAGTGTTCACTTCCAAAATTCTGCATAATATCAGCCTTATTTTTACAATCTTGCGCTCCCTTAAATTATAAGATTCCGGAGCGTGAAGAGGATTACGCTTACTATGGTTCAGAATATAGAACTGCAATTAACGCCATCAAATATTGCCAAGCTAACAAAAGCAGTATGGAAGAGGCTCAGGGAAATGTTGATAAAGTTAAGCTGATAACGACATATGAGAAGTTGAGAAATCTGGCTAAACATAGCGATAATTCAGAAAAGGAATATCCCATCCCATCTAAGCAATCACTTGGCAATCGAGTTATGTATTACGGGCTCTATCTTCCTGTAGCCATAGTTACATCTCCAATATGGATTTGGGGATATTTGGACAAATATGAATACAAAAGTGAGCCAAAAACTATCAAAGAGCATTTTGATTCCTGCGATAAAATTTTCCTTCTTCCCCTGATTAACGAGAAAATAAGAGAAGCAAATCAGCTTCTTAAATTATGTGAAGATGACATGAGGCATTATGAGAACAGCACGGATAGCTCTGAAGCAAGGGGTTATAGGGATAGCTGGTGGAGTTGGCATGGCCGAGATTCATTTAGCAAAATTGATGAAGATAGTTCAATTGGCTACTTGCTGACAAATTACCATATGGCTCAGATTCGCTATTCAACAGATCTTGATAAATTCAACCCAGATCAAGTTGAGTCCTGCTCAAACTTCTATAAAGACTTAGAGTCAAAAGAGACAAAGCTGCGTGGACAAGATAAAATCTCTAATTCCAAAAATAAGGCTCTCGCTGCTAAGTACGGCTACAAAGATTTGTACACTAGTGGATTGCTTTACATGGATAGTGATATTCTAACTGGCGAAAAGTCCCTTGAAGATGCGAAGCAGTTTTTAGTCAAAATTGGTGGAGCATTTGATGCAACTTTGGTGGTGGAATCGGCAATTGATAACTTAGTGGTTTATCGGAGTACCTTTAATAAAAAGCTGAAGATTGTCATTAAGAAGGAGGCTGGCGAGTTCTACGGCACGGGCTCAAGGCTGAAAGGCACTTATTTTGCTATAGCTGGTACTGCAACTATCAAAATGAATAGAGGATCATTTGAAGCTGTCGTGTTTAAGAGAGTTCAGTAAGAAAAATTATTGTAACTCTTAGGAAAAATTTCTGACTAGTGGAGAGTAAGACTTGGGAGCTAGTGTAATTCTAAATAGATTTGTTTCTAATAATTCCTTTTACCTCAGCTATAAAACGAGTATGAGTATCTTCTGTTATAGGTATAGGTTTGTAAGCTGGATTAAGAGAAACCAAAGATTGATGATTATTTAGAACCACATACTTCTTAATGAATGCCTGATCATCGTTTGTAACTAAATAAATTCTATTTGGGCAAGCTTCGTTATCATTAATTTTTTCTGCTAACACCATATCACCTTCATAAATCTTGGGTTCCATTGAATCACCCATAGCTTTTATTAAAATTGCCCTATCAGGATTTAAGATCGAAAATTGATGAATTGGCAAAGGTACATTATCAATTACATAGTCCTCATTCAAGCTGCCACTTGCTCCACATCTTGCCTCTATATATTTAACAAACTGAACAGCCGACTTTGAGGCAGAAAATATTATAGTGAAATCTTTTGGGTTGTAGACGCTACGCTTCAAAATACCCTTCTTTTCAAACTGCTTGATGGTATACGAAACTAATGATGTTGAAACCCCTAGGTTGGCTGCTATGCCTCGAACTGAGATTGATTGATTCGCATCTCGGCATTCAATAAGTTGATTTAAGATCTCTTTTTGATTTTCAGTTAATTTTAATCCAAAATCTGACATGTTTTTAGGTAAAAATTAATAAAATTATTATTCGAAACTTACTCTAAGAAGGTTGTGTCGCTTTTGCAACAAAAAAATATTAGGTTGTATCAAAAAAAGACTTGATTTATTTATAAATGATTGCTACATATTAAAATACGACTCCTGCCAAAACCTTGAGGCAAGTGCCGACTTAATGAATGCAAGGTTATTTACCAATTATAAATATGGCTTGGAATAGAGATAAAGCGATTGAAAGAATTCAAGATTTAATAAAATCAATCCCATCCGTTGATACTCAAGAGTTTGAGACGGATTCAAGGTTACAAATAAAATCTTTAAGCAACCTAGCACCAAATAAGGCGGTTGTTGTTGATGGAGTTCATATTTATGTGCACCTCATTAGGTATAACGAAAATATCTTGAAAGAAGATAGGGAAACTGAGGCAGCTCAGGCAAGGGCTCTAGAATTTTTGCATCTTCACTATGGAGCTTGCGATCGAGTGATAGCTGAGAGAAATGCTAAACGCATTGATTTCCATGGTCCAAGAATGCACGCTGTAGTTGCCGAACCTAAAGGAAAATCAAACGCTCGAGCTAGGGTAATTGAGGCTATGGAGTTGGCTCAAGAAATGATGTTGTTGTCAGAGTTGGCAAACAAAGAGATCGGAAATGGTAAATACCCAGCAAGTTTTAGAATTGGTATTGATACGGGACTTTGCGTTGCTATAGACAGCGGCACCAGAAATGAATCAGAACCTTTATTCTTAGGAAGTCCTGCAAATCACGCTGCTAAATTGGCAGATGGCGATATTCCGGGAATTTTTATTTCAGATAATGTGAGAAGAATTCTTGGCATGTCAGATTCTCAAATGGCTACCAGCCTTGATAAAGAAAGGCTTACCGAGATAAAAGACATTAATGTTTTTAAAGTAAATTCATCTCAATTTAGCAGAGCTTTTCCGATAAAGAATGCTAATGAATTGCTAAGTGACTGGAAAAGCGATATAACTGCTCAAAAAGTTGAAGGCTCAAGATTCAAATTTCACTACCATCGTCCTCCTCTTGTGAACATTGATTACGAAAAATTATTTCCAAGCAACAGCATTAGAATGCCAGTGGTTTCTATTTTTGCAGATATTGACGGCTACACAAATTACATTGATACGGCTGTCCGTAATAACCGCGTAGGAGAAGCGGTTAAGGTGCTGTATGTAATACGAAAAGAACTACAAAATGTTATTCAAAAGGATTATGACGGCCGTAAGGTGCGCTTTATCGGCGATTGTATGCATGGTTTGATAGCCTCAGGAAGTGAAACCGAAGTTGATGAATCCGCTACCGTAAAAGTTGCGGTAGAATGTGCTGCCGCAATCAGATCATCATTTGAATTGTGTAAAGAATTACTGTATCACGCAAATACTCTGGGACTTGCCATTGGATTGGAGCTAGGAGAAACGCCTATAAGCCGCATTGGTCTTCGTGGTGATAGAAGCATAAGGCTAGCTACAAGCGTTGCTACTATTACATCTGAAGAAGAGCAAAGTAGATGCAGTGGCGATGAAACTGCTATTGGTAGTTCTGCTTATGAGGCAGCTTCAGTCAATATCCAGAATGTCTTCGGAAGCGCTAGAATCGCACGTAATTTCAATTACTCCACTGCAATTCCCCTACTTATGGAAGTTAGACGCGCTAGTTCAATTCTAGGCTCATCAACTCCATTGAGAGCTCACTGTGCTAATTAAATGGCAAATCGTCTTGAATTTCTGTTAAACAATCTTCCTTCGTGGGTTCGCTTAACAAGCAATGATACTGCTGATGGTTTTGCTATTACCGCTAACCCCAAACTTTTTGGAGGTGAGAATGGTGAAAGTTTTAGCTTAGTGATAAAAAATACCGCCTCTAAAATAGAAGTTTCTGAAAATGAGGTAGGCAGAAAACTTCCTCAACATTGTCCCGAACGCCATATAAATAAGGGAGGAATATTTTGCATAGGTCTGAACGCTGGAGAACTTATTTCGTCCGATACAGAAGCGCAGCAATGGTGGGATTGGTTAGAAGAGTATCTACGACTTCAACAAACTGCCAGTCAACTTGGTGTTTGGCCCGTACAATCAGGCTTAGCTCATGGAAAAGCTGCTGAATATCAAATCAAAATTGAAGAAATTGGGGCAAAACTGGGGTGGGGTGAAAAAGTTTTAAACTCAATTTTTCTAAATCAAAAAAGAGTTATATCACTTTTACCTAACTATAAACAACAAGGTGTAACCAAGCTTAGAAAAAGAGCTGCTTGCCCTTTGGGATGTATCTACAAAAGAAAATTAGCTAAAATTAAAAATTGTCACGAGCAGGATTTTAGAAAGTTAATTGATCTCGAAACAGCTTTTCATCAGCATACAAAAGACTTCATAAAAAACTTTAAAGAATGCGGTGGCGAATGTTGCCAAACCATGAAGAATTGTCCCTTTAAATAATCTGTAATCCTATGGAAAAAACCGAACTAGAACGCTTACTTAGCAATCAAAAGATTATTAGTAACAACAGCATAACTGACCTGACTTCAATATTGGCAAGCTCAGTTGAAATCATCCATTGTGAAGAAGAAAAAGACATCGTTCTTCAAGGCGAACAAAGTCATGACATTTATTTTATACTTAAGGGCGAGGTTGTTATTAGTATAAACGGAAGAAAAAAAGCTGTGAGAAAATTTGGGGAGCAAGTTGGTGAGATGGCGGTGGTTAATTTGGGAGCTCCAAGAGCTGCCACTATGACCGCAGTAAAAAATAGTGTCTTAGCAAAAATTGATGAAAAAACTTTTTCTGAAATTGCAAACCAGCATCCTCAATTATGGAAGAATATTGCTCAAACTTTAGCATGCCGCTTACTGGAAAGAAATGTTCTTGAGCGACCAAGAAATTCTCTACCTAAAATTTTCCTAGTGTCTTCTGGTGAAGGTAAAAAAGAAATGGGATTGATTGCAGAAGATTTGAAAAACAACCAAGGCACAGATGATCATTTCGATGTTAATCCTTGGAATGATCAGGGAATTTTTGCGCCATCTTCACACATCATGGAAACCTTGGAAAGAGAAGCAAAACTCTCAGACTTCGCAATTATTGTTCTTAGTGCAGATGATAAATTAGATTATCGAAAGCAAAAATGGCTTAGCCCTAGAGACAATGTGATTCTTGAACTAGGATTATTTATTGGAGCGATTGATAGAGATAGAGTTTTTATAATTGAGCCAGAACCAGAAAAATCATTTTTTAATTTTTTTGGAATCAATAATAAGAGTCTCAAATTACCAACAGACTTGGATGGAATAACAAGGATGAGATACAAGACATTGAAGAAAGACAAAGAAGAATCTTTGAAAAAAATTGCCTCTGAGATAAGAAAAATCGTTTTGACTAAAAAACAAATTTAAGAAATTTGTTGTACTAAAATGCACTGAATTGCAGGTCCATCAAGGCCGTATCAAGGCCGGAGATCATATTTGAAGAGAAAGTGAAAAAGGCTGGAGCCTTCTAGGGAAGTGGTTGCGGGGGCTGGATTTGAACCAACGACCTTCAGGTTATGAGCCT
>CAZCWN010000055.1:0-10606 GCA_964502375.1 uncultured Rhizobium sp.
ACCTCCTAAAGGCTTGGATGTACTGAATGCAAGAGGTTTCTGTTAAGCGGGATTGGGGTTATGATATACTTGTTTATCAGTGACTCTTTCTCTCAAAGAACAGGAAAAAAGAGTAAACATTGAGATAAATAAAAATATTTCTGCGATTTTATTCATTTTGTAGTTTGAATTTTAGGTGGCGTGAGCCTTGCGTATTGTAGTATAAATTAAATACCTCATTCAAAGAATAAGGATAAAAAAATAGTAAACGAAGTTAAATAATTATATTTATAAGCAAGCGATTATAGTTAAGTCTCGGGTTAACGTTTCAAAAAGAGAAGAAAGTTCCATGGAGGAGGGCTCCATCTCGTTTCATAACACATCACCTGTATTATTCATAGAGAGTATTTCAACAATTTTAAAGCTTCTAACCTCAATCAATTCATGGGTCATAAGTTTGAGGAGATTCAAAAACTTAATTTAGAAGCGGCTTGCTTCTTGATGCTACAAGTAATAAGAAAGTAAAAACTATACCCACCACTACTAAACAAGTTTCGGAACAAGACATAGCTCGACTTATAAATCTTCTGTTCGAATTAGAATAGAGCCATCTTCTTCCAAAAGATTTCCAAGATATTTTCTCCTTGCCTCACTTTCAATTACTCCTCGATTCTCAATAAAGTTTCTCATTGGATTTTTGCCATCTTTAAAGTGATCATCTAATGCTTCTAGACTAATTGCGCATATCACTTTCTTATCTCCATCAACCCCAACAAACATTACGACTCCACGCGTTAAATCATATTTTTCTTTTGGATTTGGAAATTCTAATTTCCGCGAATCATTCATACCCAATATCTGTAAAATACTTAACACTGAAGACATCTCAATGTTCTTTTCTCCACTCTCAAAACGAGAAACGGTGGGTGTACTTACATTAGCAAGTTTTGCTAACTTTTCTTGAGTAATGTTCTGCTCTTTACGCCTTTGCTTTGCCTCTTCAACAATAGCTTGCCAGTTGATTCGAAACTGCCTTTCCATCTAGCCTCCATTAATTTTTGTATTTTATCACGTAATTCTTTGGTCCCAACTTCCGCTTGCTCCACCGATGTCAAAGCAGAGTCCAAAGACTTTTTTAATTCACCTATCGCCATTTCACAAACTTCATCTGATAGCCCAAAACTTTTTCCCATAAGCACTAGATGCTTCGGTTTTAACATATTTAGGATTAGATCTTTAGCTCCAGAAATACTTAGCGCGATTGAAGAATATTGAGGATAAATTGCAGATGAGACCAAGTCATAAGAAGGTGTTAATCGCAAACCAGCTTTAGTATGAAACATCGCAAAGTTCTTGAAATGAGCATCCGTATTACCAACTAACAGACAGGCCAAAACTCTTTTGAATAATCGCTCAGACTCAGCAGGAACACACAGGGGATTATTTGAGATGAATTGGCCCATTTCTTCATAGGAACCATCATATTTATCATCTCCAGAATAACGATTTAATAAGGAATTGAATTCTTCGAAATGTAACCGCTTACCATTTTTGCGATCAAATCGCGGAACGATTAAAGCCGTCTCTTTTATTGAGGGAATTTCAGCAATTTTTAAATCAACCACCTCATCGCGTGGCAATAAACTTTTAACAGCAAGAGTTGTTAAAAACTCTAACTCGACCAAATTACTCAAATCACCCGAAGGTAATTTTGCGATATGAGTACTTAACTCTTTTGGTTTTACAGGACGAAATTCTTTGCCATCTTTAACAAGCAGCAATTTTCTTTGAACTCCCGACAAAGAAGCCCGGCCCAAAGCAGCCCTTATTGTTGCCTCATCAAGATGACCCAAATGTTTATGCTGTAAAGGATCAGGGTCAATTATGGAAACTGCACCAGCTAAATCATATCCAAAACCAAGCAATAGCGCAAAGCGGTTATTAGGATTCTTTCCCAGAGCTTTTGCCTGGGCATTCTTTAACCATCCTTCTGCGACAAGATTATCAAAAAATGGATGTAGCCCACGTTCACATATATGAGGTTCTTTTTGCAAAGGTAGGTTATATGAAATTGCTGGATGTTTTGCTTTAAGATAAGAAGCATCATAGGTAAATACGCAACGCCCACCTGGTTGTTCTTCGAGCCTTCCAGCATAATAATCCTTAAAATAAACCTTTCCCCAGAGAGATTCTGCCATTAGACAATAATGTTAAGTAGAGAATTTATCTTATATGGCTGATATGTCTGACACACTGGATAATATAAATTATATTTGCTATATTAGCACTATATTACCTGAATATCAATTATAATTTATATTTGTACTCAGATTGTTATTTAAATTGGAAAGTTAGATTAACTTATTGCTACAACTTCAATATGATAAGAACTCTAAAAAAGTGCTTAGAGCCAAGGAAGAGCAGAAGTTTAAAACAGCGTAAGTAAGGGCCCTAAGACCGTTGGTTGAGGAGGCTACAAAAATCCAAAGGGATTAGAGCCACTAAAGAGGCATATCAATTACTAATTACTGATAAAATTTTGAATCTAAAAAGGGGCATATCTTATAATTTTTACACACATAGGTTGGCAGCTATAGCAAATCTTCTTTAAACTTAAACTTTTCAGCTTCAAATTTTCATCAGCACTTAAATGATAAAGTAACAAATCTAGTTAACCTATAAACATAACCTAATATGTATTGGATTCTTTTTATTATAATTGCGATAGCGATCGGCTACTTCACCATCTATACTGTTCAACAACAGAGCATTGCAATAGTACAAAGATTTGGGAAATTTGTTCGTATTGGTAATCCTGGGTTAAATTTTTTAATTCCTTTTATTGAAGTAATCGCCGGAAAGGTTAGTCTGCGCGTTGATCAACTGGATGTAAAAGTTGAAACCAAAACGGAAGATAATGTATTTTTGCATGTCATGGTTTCAGTGCAATTCTATGTTCATCCTGGAAAAGCTTATGAAGCATTTTATAAATTGCAGGACCCGGCAAAGCAAATTACCTCCTTCGTTTTTGATGTGGTAAGAGCGCGCGTTCCTAAGATGAAGCTCGATGATGTTTTTGAGAAAAAGGATGAAATTGCTAATGCTGTTAAAAGCGAGTTAGAGCATGTTATGGATGATTTTGGCTACGGAATTTTGAAAGCTCTAGTAACCGATATTGATCCCGACCATAAAGTGAAAGAGTCAATGAATGAAATTAACGCTGCACAAAGAATACGCATTGCAGCGAATGAAAAAGGTGAAGCTGATAGAATCTTGAAAGTTAAGTCGGCAGAAGCTGAAGCCCAAAGCAAAGCTTTACAAGGCAAAGGTATGGCGGATCAAAGGAAAGCGATTATTCAAGGCCTAAAAGATTCGGTTTCTGATTTTAGAGAATCACTACCTAATACAACTGAACAAGATATTTTGAACCTGATTTTGGTCACTCAATATTTTGATACCATTAAAGATTTAGGACAATCTTCTCACAATAACACGATAATGATTCCACATTCTCCAAGCTCAGTTAGCGATATCATGCAACAAATCACTAATGCAGTGGTGACAGCAAATCAGGTTCCTGGCAATAAAACTTAAAATGGACAGTAGCTCTGGGAACTGTACAATTTGTCACCAGTTGAAGTATGTTAAAGAACTAGAAGCTGATTATGAAATAATGAAATAGCTTTTGGTCGCGGGAACTAATTATGGAGCCGAGAAGTTTAAGGGGTGATATGTAATAGCTCAAACTTGATCTGACACTCTGATAAAATTTAATTAACCCCCATAACGCTTAACAAAAATCTCTTGCACCTAATACATTCAGGCCTTTAGAGGTTTGTTGGATTCTAATTTCACCAACCAATGAGGCTCAAATGACTGGAAGGCAATTAACTTCGATCTTTTGTTTTGTGGATGATTTCTGCAAGAATATTTTGCCAGAATTGGGCAAGAAATTGCGGGTTAGAAAAGACTGTTTGTTGGAGTCAGATGGACTTCATCTTATTACAAAAGTCAGACAAAACATGAAGCCAAAGCCCATCTCAACCACCAATGAAGTTCTACTAAAAAAACGCGGAATTGTTGAAATCACCTTTGGCCAATTAAAAGATTTTCGCCACCTTGTTCACACCAAATACCGTTCGAAAATTAACTACTTCACAAATGTTTTATCAGCACTACTTGCTTACATGTTAAACCCAGGTAAACCCAAGATCTGCTTGAATCGAATTGAAATGAATTAAGTGAGACTGGGGTTAGTGAATGATATGGCCAAGACTTCTTTAATAGACAAACCACCTTCGCCATCTCCGGATAGAGCAAAAGTAAAAGATATTAACACAAGTGATAAAGTTGTGCAAAAAACTACAAAAAAATGATAAATTAACCAGTGCAAAAACTTAACCTCAAAAAAACCTCACAAATTGCAGCGTTAGTACCAGTTTCATCAACTACGATTTATCAATATTCCAGAGCCAATTATAAGGATTGGATAGATGCAATAAAGATTGCCAAGATACCAGAAAGTAAGTTTTGATTGGCTCTGCTATGATGTTTTAATTGGCACATGGTGCTGTGATCAAAACGATCTTATGTCTCAGAATAATAGATTATTAAATATTTATGGAATTGGAGAGTAAAAATTCCAATTCATGTCTATCTCTGTTGAAGAATATGGGTCGTTTAAGTGGTGGTAAAAATCTGGTTTGTTTGATTCTACTAAGCTTAACATTGATTATATTATTTTTCGTTTATATTGGAATTAGGTTCCATAATGAACGACCAAAGAAATAAAATTTTATGTATCAAAGAACGCTTACTAAAACAATAAAAGAGATTAATAAAAGCTTCCCAGTTCTTCTTTTAACTGGGCCAAGACAGGTTGGAAAAACAACCTTGTTTGAGATGTGTGCCACAGAAAAAAGGCAGTATGTAACTCTTGATGATTTAGATGTCAGACAGATGGCACAAAACGATCCGGGGCTTTTTATTCAAACTTACAAACCGCCATTGATCATTGATGAAGTTCAATATGCGCCGCAGCTTTTTAGTTATATCAAAATTGCAGTAGATCGTGAGAAAAAGAATGGCATGTTTTGGCTAACCGGTTCGCAGAAATTTCATTTGATGAAAGGTGTTACCGAGAGTCTTGCAGGAAGAGTTGCTATTATTGATTTGCTAGGATTTTCTAACGCGGAAATTGAAGCTAGAGAAAAAACCAAACCATTTATTCCCCATGCCAAATGGATTAATGCAGCGCGTAAAAATATCAAAAAACCAAAACAGCTAGACGAAATTTATAAACAGATTTGGCAAGGCTCTTTCCCTAAAGTGAATGTCGATAAAAAAGAATCGACCCGACAAATATTTTATAGCTCTTATGTTCAAACTTATTTGCAGCGCGATGTGAAAGATATTTTAAAAATTTCCGATGAAACTGCATTTTATAATTTTCTAAGTGCAGTTGCGGCGCGCACTGGCTCTTTGCTTAATTACAATGATTTAGCCAGAGATGTGGGAATTGATAACAAAACTGCTAAATCATGGCTATCAGTTCTTGAAACTTCTGGCTTGGTTTATGTTCTAAACAGCTATCACAACAACCTGACGAAAAGATTGGTAAAAGCTCCTAAAATTTATTTTCTTGATACTGGTCTTTGCGCTTATTTAACAAAATGGACGGACGCAAAATCTTTACAAAATGGCGCAATGTCAGGAGCAATTTTGGAAACTTATATTTTCACTGAAATCCTGAAAAGTTATTGGCATAACGGCGTGGAGCCACATTTTTATTATTACCGCGATACTGATCAAAAAGAAATTGATTTGGTGATAGAAACTGCTGACACGCTCTATCCAGTTGAATTCAAAAAAACCGCCACCCCTTCAAAAACTGCTTCGAAAAACTTTTCCGTCCTTGAGAAATTTGACAAAAAAATTGGTCATGGTGCGGTTATTTGTTTTGTTGAAAAGGATATACCTCTATCAAGGGATGTTACAGCAGTTCCAGTTGGATATATCTAAATCTTGATTATACGGCGAAACTTAACCTCAAAAAAGCCTCACAAATTGCAGCTATAGTTGCTGTTTTTTCAATTGCGATTTATCAGTATTCCAGAACCGATTACAAACATTGGATTGATGCTGCCAAAGATTGTCAAAATACCAGACAGGAAGTTTTGATTGCTGAAAGTTTAGAGAAAGTGACGCTTGATAAAAAAGGCTGCGAAGTTGTTAAGGGAAAATGGTATGATCCTTACACTGACAAATATTTTGCTAACCCAGGCGATCTCGATATTGATCATTTTGTTCCGCTTGGAGAGGGTGATAAAAGTGCCAATCGCTCCAAGGGCGACAAAGATCCATCCGATTGGTTGCCGCCTAATAAGAAATATCAGTGCGAATATATTAAGACTTGGCAGAAGGTTAAAAAGCAGGAGAATCTTAGTATGGATGAAAAGGAAAAAGTCTTCATCGAGGCAAAAAGCAAGGAATGTAAGTTAAAATAAGCTTTCAAAGCGCAGACAAGAATAATCAGCCTTCTTATCAAAGAAATCATAGTTCATCAGAATGGACTGAAAATCAGAATTTTTAAGGAAGGATTGAGCACATTATTAACAGAATTAACTAGCTAAAATGATAGAAGAAAATCTTACAAATAAATGTGAAGAGAAAATTATCGAAATGTTTATTCCGATAACGATGACTAGAAGAGGAGGAACAACAATGGTTATTGTGCCTAAGAATGCCGCGACAAAGCTGATGATGCAAAGTGCTTTGACAATACAATGATTAAGTCCATTGCCAAGGCCCATAAATGGAGAAGAAAAACAAATCGCATCTCTTGCCGATATTGCCAGAAAAAAAACCTTGGAACCTCCTATGTGAGTAAGGTTTTTAACCTAAATTTCTTATCACCAAAAATTGTCGAGAGAATTTTGGAAGGTACTCAACCCAGAAGTTTGAAATTGCAGGATATGTTTTCTGGTATTCCTGATTTATGGCAAGAACAAGAGGAAAACTGGGGATTTTAAGAGGGTTATTTTTTCATATATTCTAAAATAAGATCCAGAACTTCTTTCTCAGAAAATGGCTTATCTACAACAGCATCAATACCATAATATTTTAATTTTGATAATTCTGGCTTATCGGCAGTAATAGCAATAATTGGAATATTTGTATTGTTGAACTTTTTAAATTTAACGCCTTCACGAATAATTTTTGCAGCTTCAAATCCATTCAAAATTGGCATATTTATATCCAGGAATACCAAATCAAAATGATTTTTATCTAACTCTTCTAAAATTTCTTGACCATTCTCAACATGCTTAACTTTAAAACCCATTCTTCTAAGTAAATGAGTATTAATTTTCTTTCCAACTGGATTATCTTCTGCCAAAAGGACTGACTTACCTTTAAATAAATTTGTTAAGTTTTTGGTATCAGTTTTGCTATTTTCTAAATCTTCTTTTTTTGTGTGATCCGCCTTAAAATATATTCTTATTTTAGTTCCAAAGTTTTTTTTGGATTTAATTTCTATCCTTCCATTGTGCAGTTCTACCAATTTCTTAATTATTGGCATTCCAATACCATGAGAATCAATTTCTTTTTCTAGAGATGATTTATCAATTTTTTCCCCATCACCCGATAAAGCCATTGCAATTTCTTGCTCTGTCATACCGATTCCGCTATCAGAAACTGAGATACAAACCTCGTCCATTTCTTTGTTATAAAGTGTTTCGATAATAACTTTTGTTTCGGCGGGGCTATATTTTATAGAGTTACTTATTAAGTTATTTAAAACCTGCTTAATTCTTCTTATATCGCATTTTATATTTAAATTCTTTTTTGAAGAATTTAAATATTCCAAAGTAATATGATTTTCCAAAGCAAAATTCTTGTTTAAAATCACCATTCTTTTACATAGATTTGTAATATCACAAACCTGCATTTTTCCAAGAATAAAGCCACCAGACTCATTTTGGTTAGTGTCCAACAAGTCCTCAACAAAACCCATTAACTCTTCAGATTGATTTGATATTTCTTCAATCATTTTTAAATCTTCATTTTCTTCAATTTCTGATTTCTTCCTATCTTGAAGAATTAACTTAGAAAGTCCCGATATACCAAAAATATAATTTTTTAAATCATGGCTAGCAGCTCTAATTAATTTAGTTTTAGAAATATTTATGTTATGCAGAGAGTTTCTTAATTTTCTCTCTCTATTCATTAAAATTAATATTCGTGTTTTGAATATATACAATATGATTAAAAAGAAGAGTGTGACTGATACAAATCCAATTATAATTGGCAATATTGAGCTATTAAATTCTTTTTTAAGAAAAGCTTTGTTAAATCCAGTCAGAACAATATAAGGATAATCATCAAATTTTTGGTAAAAGAAATAACTTATATTATCAGTCGTGATTTCTTCTTTGAGAAATGAACTCTTCGTTGTGAATATAGATTTATCAATTTTTTTATAAAAATTCTGACTTTCTTCAAATTCATTATCGGGAGATTGAATAATTAGATTCATATCTTCATCTAGCACAACAAAACTGACTGGATCATTTAATCTTTGTTCCACCATAGAAGATAATTCAGATAAATTAAATCCTACTACTACGGCTCCTAAATATTTTCCATTTTCATTAGTAATGCCAGTTCCAGCTGGGATAACCCATGACTCACTTGGATTGCCCAAAACAGGAAATGAAACTTGCAAAGTCCATGGTTTTTGAGGAGATTTTTTGCAATATTGTCTAGCTGACATATTTGGCGGACTTTTTCTAATTCCAACTTTACTATTAACTAATTGCCGGTTATTTGGATTAACCCAATCAAAAGAAGACCAAGATAGTAGCTGGGTATTTTTATTTTGAATTTGATCTGCCTGTTTAAAGGTTTTTAGAATAAATTCTAAATCTTTTGTGCCATGTTCAGAAATTTGTTTTCCAATGTAGCTGTTAATTTTATTGGAGTAATTGAAGGACTCAGATATTGTCTTTTGGATATTTAAGGCTTCTTTTTTTAGAATTTGAGAGTGGTTATCTTTATTTCCATTGATTATAAAAAAAATTAATAGTGATGCAGAGGCTATACCTAAAATTATGGTTGCTAATACAAACTTAAAATAGCTTTTTAGTAAAAAATAATTATTTTTAGCTGGATTTTTCATGATTTATTAGCTAAATAAAGAGACTTCTTTATTGTGAGAACCCAGAGAGTTAAGATAACTCTTATGTATACGTCTTTAATAAAAGTATTAATCTAATGGTTTAGGGTATAGTGTTTCATCGTTGAACAATCTTTGAAGACGAATTAATTTTTTAATAAAATGAGACCCTTAGCAAGATCTATAACACACATTGCAGAAAATTTAAAAAAAGCACATGATTTTGCATCAGTTGCAAAAAGGATGTATAGCGTCGGTTTTGGAGGCTCAAGAACTTATCATGGCGTTTCAGATGATTTAGAAGCTGAATTTAGAAAAAAGTTTGACCCTATAGCAGAAGAATTCTTAGCTCACAGAGCTTTAAAACATCCATTCTTTGATTTTTTAGCAGAACAATCAAAAGAGGGATTTACCTCAAAACAATTTGAAATTTATCGAGATAATTTTTTTAGAAGAACCGAATTAACAATTCCATCTGTTGCAAGGTTTATTGAAAAAGCCGCTCTTAGTGGAGACTCCCAAGCAGTAGCTGATACTATTAGGAATTTAAGTGACGAAGGCGGTTATGGAGATGTGGATAAGATGCATAGTAATCTTTTAGCAAAATCTCACAATGTTCATGGAATGAGAGTTTTTAATATAAATCCCATTTATCTATTATCTGAAGCTGAAAAATCTCAAAATTTAGTTCCAGAAGTTGAAGAATATAGAAAAGCTAAACAACAGGCTTTTGAGCAAAAATACCCATTTATTGCTGGTAATACTTGGGCTCATGAATTAGCGGCAGATGATATGTTAGACAATTTTAGAAAAGCCTTTTTTGCTCCTTATAAAGGTTATTATACTCCTGCAGAATATCAAAAAGTAACTGAGTTTTTTACCGCACATAAAGATGATTCTGTAGAAGGCGGAAATGTTGAAGCTCAACATGAAATAATGGCAAGAGGGGCGGCTGAAAGAGCTTGCAAAGAAAGTTTAGCAAATATTTCCGCTGTTAGAGATGGGGGATTAGATTTTCTTTCCCACCAAGAAAGACTCTGGGATGGAATGTTAAGAGAAATTGAAAAAGCTAGATCTAAAGGAGAAATTATCGAACTTAAAGAAGCTTTTTCTCCTAGCTCTTCAGTTAAATCGTCAGAAGCTAAATCTGCTAAAGAACTTATTCTTGGAAAAAATCGTTAAGATTTTACTCTTTTTTCCAACTCCTTTTTAACACTAGCCATATTGTCTCTGATATGGTCGCAATAAGAGACAACACCAAGAAGTTGCTCATCTGAAAAACTGTTCGCATATTCGGCAAAATTCCGCAAATCCATCACAAATCTTTCCGCAGAAATTCGCAAAAAATAAAACTCAATCTTACTCTTATCTGGCATAAAATCTTTAAAGAAGAGTTAATTATAGTGCTCCCCAATTTTCAGACCACGATTTCAATTCTTAATTAGACTTTTT
>CAZCWN010000056.1:0-10330 GCA_964502375.1 uncultured Rhizobium sp.
GTTAAGAAAATTATTTTCTGCGAACATAATGCCCCAAAAGAAAATGCCACCATCGTAAAATCTTCGGCTGGAACCATTGAATCTGCTGATCTTTTTGTGGTTACTAATTTCAGCAATTTATTCGAAAAATTAAAAAAAATTGGCTATTGGTGCATAGGTTTAGACGCTGAGGGCACAATCTCTATTCAGAAAATCAAAGACTATAAAAACATTGCACTGGTAATTGGTTCAGAGGGGAATGGAATTCGAGAATTAGTGAAAAAAAATTGCGATATTTTAGCCAAAATTGAAATTGATCAAGAAGTAGAAAGCCTTAACGCCTCTGTGGCCGCGGCTGTAACACTTTATGAATTATCCAGAATATGAAATATCACAACATCTCTGTAATCGCCGCCAAGAATAATAACGAAGCCATCGAAAGAAAAAATTTTTTGGTCAAAAAATATGGGTTCAAAGATATAACTTTTGACCACAAAAAAATTGGCGAAACTGATCTTGTTATCGCTATCGGCGGCGATGGCTTGATGTTGCATTTGCTTCACGAATTTGAAACAAATCCTCTGCCAATTTATGGCATTAATTGTGGCACAATCGGCTTTCTAATGAACTCTTTTAACGAAGGAGACTTTTTAGAAACTTTAGAAAAAGCGGAAGAATCAAAAATTTATCCACTGCGCATGGAAGCCTTTGACACTGAGGGAAAAAAGCATGTTCACATTGCCATCAATGAAGTGGCGCTGCTGCGTCAATCAAGCCAGGCAGCAAAAATTAGGATCGAAATTAATGGGCGCGAGCGAATTAAATGCCTAGCCGCCGATGGAGTTCTCGTTTCAACTGCAGCCGGCAGCACTGCCTATAACCTTTCCGCCGGCGGCCCAATCATTCCTTTTGGATCAGAAATTTTAGCATTAACACCAATCAGCCCTTTTCGCCCCAGAAGCTGGGACGGCGCCCTTTTACCTGCAAACAGTAAAATAAAATTGGAAGTTTTAGATCACGAAAAACGCCCAACCAGTGCCACTGCTGATTCCAGCGAAGTCAGAAATGTTCGGGAAATTTTGGTTTCTGAGGACCGCTCAATTTCTTTCAAAATACTTTTCGACCCTAATCATTCTCTAGAGGAAAGGATTATTCGTGAACAATTTACGAATTAGGAACAGGTGCTAAAACCATTGTAAAATTATGTTCGGCAAATTTCCTTTCCTTCTAAATGCCCTCTTAAAGCGCAAGAAACACAATTAGAGAAAAAATAATTGGCAGCAAAGGTTAAAATTACTTTCAGATGAGCGCTAAGAGATTATCATGCACCCAAGAGCAATTTGTTAAATAAATTCATAATCTCCTTGCTTCTCTAGCTGCTAAAATGCCTATCAAAAGAAATCAGCCAAATCATAAACGAATATTTGACTTTTTTTGCACCGTACCTAAAGTGCCGCGCCTTTCCGATTTCACTTCATTTTAGAATTGGGTTTGTAGCTCAGCTGGTTAGAGTGCGCGCCTGATAAGTGCGAGGTCGGTGGTTCAAGTCCACCCAGACCCACCAATTCTTTTTAGTGCTTAATAACTAAGCCCCCACTCCTTTCAAAAGTTTAGCATTAAGCCCTTTCATAATTTCTGCAAACAAGCTTGCTGGCAGCGAGCCGCCAGTGATTTTGTTAGTTGAAGAATTATCATCATTTCCAATCCACACTCCAACCACATAATCATTATTAAAGCCAATAAACCAGGCGTCGCGAAAGTTTTGACTAGTGCCAGTTTTGCCATAAATATTTCCAGAAACATTAGCAGCTTTTCCTGTTCCACTAACCACCACTTCGCGTAAAATTTTCTTCATATTTTCTTGCGACTCTTCCGAAATAATTTTTCCCAGCCCAGAAGAAAAGCGCTTGTAGAGCAACTTCCCTTCCCCGTTTTTAACCTGCAAAATTGAATAAGGAATTACAGCTTCACCGCTATTAGCAATAGTCGCATAAGCACTAACCAACTCAAGAAGGCTTACTTCTGTGGTTCCCAAAGCAATCGTTAAATCATTTTTATCAATCGGAGAAACAATTCCGCATTTACGGGCAATTGAAGCCACAGCAGCTCCACCAACTTTTTGGGCTAGTTGAATGGAAACAGAATTAAGCGAATTGGCAAAAGCATTTTGTAAAGTCACTTTGCCTAAATAATGGCCTTCATAATTTTCGGGCACCCACGCTCCCACATTGATTTTCCTATCCTCAAGAAAGTCATCAGCTTTAAAGCCTTTTTCGAATGCAGCCAAATAAACAAATGTTTTGAAAGCAGAGCCTGCTTGCCTTCGCGCATATACAGCTCGATTATATTGGCTTTGCTGATAGTCCTTACCTCCAGACATAGCAAGCACCGCGCCATCTTTTTTCATCACCACAACGGCTATTTGTGAATTGGCAATTTTTTGTGAATTTTCTTCAACAAATTTATCCAAGATATTTTCCAATTTTTCTTGTATGCCTTCATCAAGCGTGGTTGTAAGTTTGATAATTGGCTCTTCTAAATCTTTTTTTTCTAAAAATTCTGGAAATTGATCATATACAAAGTCAGCAAAATAAAGCCTCTGAGCATGATCAATTTTGTAATCAACTTCCTGAACAATTTCAGAAAGATTTTTCTCATCCAAAAATCCAGCATTGATCATACTGCTTATAACCACGTCAGCCCTGCTCTCTGCCAAATCTTGATTATTTTTCGGAGAAAATTTTGATGGCGCTTTCAACAAGCCCGCCAACATCGCTGATTCATTTAAATTAAGCTCAGAAACATTTTTGTTAAAATAATATTTTGCGGCGTTGCCAACTCCATAACTCCCTGATCCGAAATAAGCACGATTGAGATAAAAAGTTAAAATCTGTTCTTTAGTAAAGCGGCGCTCTAACTGCAGTGCCAGCATTGCTTCTTGGATTTTGCGTTTAAAATTACGCTCTGGTTTTAGGAACAGCAATTTGGCTAATTGTTGGGTTATTGTGCTTCCGCCCTGCACTATTTTTCCTGCTTTGCGGTTAACAAGATAGGCACGCAAAATTCCCCAACAATCAATGCCATGATGGCTGAAAAAGCGGCGGTCTTCCGTTGCAATCACAGCATTTATAAGGCTGTGTGGCAATTCGTAATATTTTACTTCGCTGCTATAAATTTCGCCGCGATTAGTAATGCGCTCGCCATTTGAATAGTCGATTTGTACAATTTGTTTGCCATTTTGTGTTTCCAAATCACTTAAACTAGGCAAGCCCTGAAAATAATAAAACAGGGCCAATCCCGCAAAAAAAGCGAGCCAGATTGAGAGAAAAAATCCCCATTTTAGAATAAATCTAATCATAATTTTGAGTTAACCGCCAAGCACCAAGCACCAAGCACCAAGCACCAAGCACCAAGCACCAAGCACCAGGCACTAGGCCCTAAGCACTAAAGCCAATATGAAATATATTTTTAAAAACCAACAACTCATACCGGAAAAAAATGCCCAAATTTCTATCAAAGAAAGAGGTTTTCTTTTTGGCGATGGAATTTTTGAAAGCTGTAAAATTTTTGCTGGAAAAATTTATGACTTTCCTGCGCATGAAGCAAGAATTGAAGCTGGTTTGAAGGCATTAAAATTTAGCGCTGATATTTCTGATTTAGAGAAAAAATCCCTACAATTAATTGCCAAGAATAAAATAAAAAATGGCATTCTGCGCATTTCTATAAGCCGCGGCATTGGCAGTGCTGGCTATTTACCAACTTACGAATCACCACCTTTGATAATTATTGAAACCCTTGATCCAAGGCCTTTGCCTCAAAAAATTTCTTTAGGAATTTCAACAATAAAAAAACCTTCGAGCAATTTTTTTCCTATTAATCACAAAACCACGAACGCTCTGCCCTACGTGCTTGCCAAGCTTAACGCACAAGAAAAAAATCTTTTTGATTATGTTATTCTCTCGCAAGAAAATTTTATTTCAGAAACTTCTTCAGCAAATATTTTTTGGATAAAAGATAAGCAAATTTTTACTCCTGCAAAATCCTGTGGGATCTTAGTTGGCACGGTTAGACAAAGGCTTCTAAAAATTTCACCAATCAAAATTAAAGAAGTAAAAGCAAAAATTTCAGCGCTAAAAAATGCTGATGAAATTTTTCTGACTAATTCCTCATTTTTAATCACAGGAGTTGACGAGCTGGCAAACTTCCACAAAGAAAAAAAGACAAAAAAGTTGCAAAAAAATTTGACGATGGAATTAGCAAAATTGCTGCAAAAAGATGTAGAAAACTCATGCAAAAAATAAAATTGAAATGGCAAGAGCCATTAAAGTTCGCCAAAAAAATCGCTGATAATTATCGCCTTGCAAGCTGGATTTTTCTGTATTCAGGCCTGAATGAAAAAGTAAAAAATTCCCACTCTTATATAGCACTTTTTCCACAAGAAAAAATTGTTTGTGAAGATTTTAAATCAGCAGAAAAAATTCTAAAAAATAGCGAAGAGAAATGGTTTGGTTATTTGTCTTACGAGTTAGCACAAGGCTTGGAGAAGTTGCCAAAAACTAAAAAATCTTTTGTCAATTTGCCTAAAATTTATTTGGTTAATTTTTCCGTAATTTTTGAATTTGATCACGATAAAAAAAATTTAACGGCCTTTTTTTCTAATCATAATAACCTCGATAAAGCCTTGAAATACAAGGCCAAGAAGCCTTCAACTACTTCATTTAAAATTAAAAATCTTCATTCAAATTTTTCTGATAAAACTTATTTAGAAACCATCACTAAACTCAAGAAAATGATTAGCGATGGAGATTTTTATCAAACAAACTTAACGCGAAAATTTTTCGGTGAATTTAGCAAAAAAGCTTCACAGTCTGAAAATTTTCAACTCTTCACACAGCTTACAAAATTAAGCCCTGCCAACTATTCGTCTTTCTTAAAATTAGACAAAAATTATATCCTTTCTTCCAGCCCAGAATTGTTTTTAAAAATCGAAAAAAATAAAATAATTTCACGGCCAATAAAGGGCACAAAACCGCGTGGTTCTAGCAAAGAATTAGATAAAAAAAATAAAGAAGAATTAAAAAACAGCTCTAAAGAAAAAGCAGAAAATTTAATGATTGTTGACTTGGTGAGAAATGACTTATCCAGAGTTTCCGAGGTGGGAAGCGTTAAAGTAAAAAAACTTTTTGCTATCGATTCTTATCAAAATATTCACCACATGTCGTCAGAAATTCATGGACAAATAGCAGAAAAATTTTCGCATTTTGATGCCATAAAATCTTGCTTTCCACCTGGCTCTATGACAGGAGCGCCAAAAATAAAAGCGATAGAAATCGCTGCTAAGAAAGAAAAACTAGATCGCGGTGTCTATAGTGGTGCACTTGGATTCATTAGTAAAAATTCTACCAATCTTTCAGTGATTATCCGCACTTTGATTTTGCAGGATAAAAAATTTGAATTTCAAACTGGCGGTGCCATAACTTTTGATTCTGACCCAAAATCAGAATTGGCGGAGATCTTTAATAAAGCAAAAAGCCTAATTGAGCTGTTAAAATTGAGATCATAGATAAATTAAGTGCTCGGTTTTGGCACAAAAAATCATCTAAAAAAAATCGCACTAGACAATTAAGTTTTGGAAAAATAAAAATTGTAAAAAATCAATATGTTGTGTGGTTTTAGTAAAACTGCCACTATATGTAGCTCCAAACCAGCAATTTAGGCCTCAGGCTAATTTCCTTCTGGCCAATTCATAAACTTCGATACATGTCAAAAAGAACAACTAAAATATCACAATCTTCCGCGCTTTCTGCTATAAAAAACTCAATTCAGGCCGCTGGCAAAAAACAAAATTTCAGCCTTCAAATTGATCACAAAAAAGACGACAAACTCAGCAATTTCGGCAAAGCAGTTTTAAAAGATCGCTATTTAATGCCTGGCGAATCATATCAAGATTTATTCGCCCGCGTTGCCTCTTATTACGCCGATGATCAAGAACATGCAAATCGCTTATACCACTATATTTCCAATCTCTGGTTCATGCCTGCCACGCCTATCTTAAGCAATGGTGGCACCCAGCGCGGCTTGCCAATTTCTTGCTTTTTAAATGAATCCTCCGATTCACTGGAAGGCATTGTTAGCCTTTGGAATGAAAATGTTTGGCTTGCTTCAAAAGGTGGCGGCATTGGTAGCTATTGGGGCAATTTGCGCTCAATTGGCGAAACTGTGCGCGGCAATGGCAAAACTTCTGGCATTATCCCTTTCATCAAAGTGATGGATTCACAAACTTTAGCAATCTCGCAAGGCAGCTTAAGGCGCGGCTCAGCAGCAGTTTATTTGCCAATACATCACCCAGAAATTGAAGAATTTATTGATCTTAGAAGGCCAACTGGCGGTGACCCAAACCGTCGTTCGCTTAATTTGCATCATGGCGTAGTAGTTACTGATGAATTCATGCGTGCCGTTGAAAAAGATGAAGATTTCAATCTAAAAAGCCCTCACAGCGGCCAAGCTGTTGACACCGTAAAGGCGCGCGCTTTATGGATTAAGCTTCTAACCACGCGTATCGAAACCGGGGAGCCTTACATTCTCTTTATTGACCCTGTAAATAAAACCATCCCTGAACATCACAAAAAACTGAATCTAAAAGTTAAAACTTCCAATTTGTGCAGCGAAATCACGCTTCCAACTGGAATTGATCATTTAGGAAAAGATCGCACTGCCGTTTGCTGCCTGTCTTCGCTTAATTTGGAATTCTATGATGAATGGAAAGACAATCCGCAAATCCTGGAAGATATAATGCGCTTTCTCGATAATGTTTTGCAGGATTTCATCAACAAAGCCCCAGATTTATTATATAAAGCCAAATATTCTGCAATGCGCGAAAGAAGCGTAGGGCTTGGCGTTATGGGCTTCCATTCATTTTTACAAAGTAAAAATGTACCAATGGAATCTGCAATGAGCAAAGTGTGGAACAAAAAGATTTTTCAGCACATTAAAGAAGGCGTAGATAAAGCTTCAAAACTTCTGGCTAAAGAGCGCGGTGCCTGCCCTGATGCTGCTGAAGTTGGCATTGAGGAAAGATTTTCTAACAAATTGGCAATCGCCCCAACTGCTTCGATTTCTATTATCGCTAATAATTCCTCTCCAGGAATAGAGCCATTCGCCGCCAATTCTTTTACCCAAAAAACCCTCACCGGATCATTTAATGTGCGCAATAAAAATCTGGTAAAACTGCTTGAATCAAAAGGCAAAAACACTGAGGACGTTTGGTCGTCAATCACGATCAATGAAGGTTCCGTGCAGCATTTGGATTTTCTTGATGAACATGAAAAATTGGTTTTCAAAACCGCGCAAGAAATTGATCAAAGATGGATCATCGACCTTTCAGCCGAGCGCCAGGAATATATTTGCCAAGCGCAAAGCCTGAATATTTTTGTTCCTGGCAATGTGTCGAAGAAATATCTGCATGAAATCCATTTCCGCGCCTGGCAAAAGGGCCTAAAAAGCCTTTATTATTGCCGCTCAACCTCAGTACAAAGGGCAGATAAAGTTTCCCATAAACTTGAAAATCAGGAATTATTTAAAAAGGAAGAGAGCTCAGAAAATAATTATGATGAGTGCTTGGCGTGTCAGTGAGATAAAATCAGGGAGAGAAAAATAGTAATAAATTACTAAGCTTTTGCTTGTTCCTCATTTTTATCAAGCCCAGCACTTATTTAAAAAAGCCTGCGCAGGCACTAAAAAGAAGGCTTGGAGCAATAATTGGAACATTAGGTAATTTGGCATAATGCATTAACTACATATAGCCTCTTGCCTTTTGAAAACCGATTTCTATCTTGCCCGCCTCTTTTTTAATCCTGCAATTCTTTGTAATCTTTTTACAAATCTTGCCCTTCTTTAGGCCCCTTCGTCTAACGGTTAGGACGCCACCCTTTCACGGTGGAAATACGGATTCGAATTCCGTAGGGGTCACCAGCCTGCCAAGCCACAGTTCGCACGGTCTGCCGATGTCTCTTATTCAAAAAACTAAAAATTGGATTGCACCTCCTCATCTAAAAAAACAAGTTGCCCGATTTTTAATCGTTGGCGGAACTTCTACGATTTTTAGTTATTCTATTTTCTTAATTTGCCTGCATAGCTTTGGATTCCACTATTTACTTGCCAACGCCACAGCTTTCATATTCGGCGTGGCTTACGCTTATCCGCTAAATAAGATCTGGACCTTTGATTCTCATGCCTCCCGCCACTTTCATCTTTATCTCATGGTTTATCTTTGCTCGCTTGGAATCAGTAGTATTACGCTTCGAACACTGGTAGATTTTATAGGCATAATTCCCGAAATAGCCAATTTGGTTGCCATCGCCATCACCACTTGCACCAACTTTCTGGGCATAAAATTCTGGGTTTTTAAGAAATAGTTTCGATGCGTAATTTGCCTTTCTCTAGATAGAAAAAATGAGCTCCTTTTTTATAAAAATCCAAATTATCAATTTTTATTTTACTTGCTGCAATACAGGCTGGAAGCGCATATTTAGCGGTCAGATTGACAATCACATCAAAATTATTTTCACAAATTTCAGAAATTTTATTGCGTCCGATTAACACCAAAATTTTTTTCTCTTTTTCAATAAAATATTTTTTTTTATCACAAAAAATTCCCTGCTGTTTTTTCCATTGATCAGAAAAATTTTCCAGTGATTGAAAATTGTGTTCATCCATGGCTTTCATCCAGGATTGGCGCTGCTTAGAAGGCTTAAGGTTTCTAGAAAAAATCAACCCATCTTTTTCACTATAAATAGCAAAAAATTTCTGATTTTTTTCAAATAAAAAAGCCGGTTTTTTGTCGGTAAAAATTGTTAAAAAAGACAGAAGAAAAATGATGATTCCTGCATAACGAATTTCATTTTTGTGGAAACAAATCATTAGCAAACCAATAGCGGCAATAACCACTGCCACGCTTGGTAGTTGTGGGCTCGTAAGGTGGGAATAATTTATGCTGGCGATAAAAATTGTAATTTTTTCAAGCAAAAAAATTCCCTTTCCCATCAAAAACAAAATCGGTTTTTCTAAAGAAAATGGCATCAAAAAAAGTGCACCAAAACCAAGGGGCATTATAAAAAAACTGGTTAAGGGAATGGCAATAATATTGGCCGTAAGCCCAAGCAAGGCAACGCTCTGGAAGCTATGCATCAAAAAGGGTAAAGTGGCAATTTGAATTAGAACCGACAAAAAAATTATATCTAAAAAATAAGCAAAAAAACGACTTAAAAAATGGTGGGAATATTTTTTTTCTAACAAATTTTTTTTATATTCATAATAGGCCACAAGCACCATCACAGCAGCAAAAGAAAGCTGAAAACTAATATTGAACAGCGCGTAAGGGTTAAGCAAAATCAAAGCAAAAGCTGCGAATATCACACTTCTTTTGCTGTTAAGTTTTTCGCCTGCCACTAGTGCACCGAAGGCAAATAAAATCATAACAAAGGCACGCTGAGCAGGAAGTGGCGAAGCAGCAAGCTGTAGATAAAAATAAGTGGCAAAAAGCGCCAAAATCGCGGCAATTTTTTTTAGATCAAAATTCAGAGCCAAATATTCACTGCGCGACAGAATAAAACGTGTAGCAGCAAAAAAAATCGTGCCGGCCAAAGCCAGATGGAACCCAGAAATAGAGAGTAAATGCGCCAGCCCACAATTCCTGATTTTAGCCATTAAATCTTTGGAAATTTGGTTTTGATCACCAATTAAAAAAGCTAAAGCGATGGCTTTTTCATCATCTATTAAAACGGCAGAAATTTTTGCTTTGATTTTTTGACGTAAAAATAAAAACCACTCGTCAAAGCTTGATATATCAGCCTTGCGTAAAATTTTTGCTTCGCCAATTACAAAACCATAAGCACCAATTTTTTTGGATTTGGCATCAATTTTAAAATCAAAATCCCTGGAAAATTCCTTACCTTTAGGTGGATGCAACATCAAGCGCGCCGCGATTAAATCATTAACGGCAAAATCTTGAAAATTTTTTACTAAATTAACCGAAATTTTTTTTGGCGGATTTGGAAAAAGATATTTTTCATCCTTCTTTTCCCATTGGGCATGCTGATAATTCTTGGTCGAATCAAGAAATAAGCGGTCAATTTCTTGGTAATTAGCAAGGTTTAGGAAATTTTTTTCGATGTATTTTTCGCTAATTTTTCTTGGTTTTTTTAGTCGCGCTTTTGTGGATTTTTTTTTCTTTTTTTGAATTTTGCTCTTGGCTTTTACATAAAGTGCGCGTGGTTTTTTTATAAATTCTGCTTTATAAAGAGCCTGTCGCAAATCTAACTTTCCAAAAAAATCTCAAAGAAATTTTTCTGAA
>CAZCWN010000057.1:0-10160 GCA_964502375.1 uncultured Rhizobium sp.
TTGAGATTTTTTTGGTTAATTTTCTTGGGAAGTTAGATTTGCGACAGGCTCATTAGATGAGTGGAACTCACTTAATGTTTCTCAGCAAATGATGGAAATAAGAAAAGGGGTTAAAGAGCTTCTTACGCTTGAAGCTGAAATACTCCATTTACAAAATAAAGCGGCTAGGTACGAGACAAACAATGTGCTTGATGAAATTAGACAAGAGAACCTTAGACTGGAGGAACTTAGAAATGAGCATAATAAAAAATTTGAGGGGCTAAGAAAACAAATTAAAGGATATAAAGGTAAGGTTCTTGATCTATCAGAAAGTGTAGTAGATGTTAATCGCGAAGAATATGAGGGTGTAAGCTTGCGCAGGCGCATCATATCTTTGGAAATGCTAGATATGATTAAAAAGAATCTACCATTAACAGTGGAAGAAGTAAAATTTTGCAATTCTGGTTTTGATAAGCCCTATCTAATAGAAGCTGCATTGCAGGTTTTTGAGCTAAGAAATTTTAGCGAGGAAGAATATAAAGAGGGGGCGCCAAAGATAAGCGGAGGCATGCTTTACCTTGATAACAATTTTGCTGGACTCTGGGAACCTAAAAAGTTGGAAATATTTGAGGTTTTTAGGAGAAGCCAAATGTCAGGAATTTCAGGATTAAGTGTGGCTAATAACAGAATAGGAGGAAGCCCCCTCTCTATACGCAGTTTTTTCGAAGCCATCAAAAATAAGCCTCTTACGAAGCTTAACATTGCTGATAATATACTTAATTTGGGAATTGAGCGGGAAGAAACCAATTATGTAAAGGCTTTACGTAATCTTCCTGCCGAAAAGTCAGGGATAGCTCAAGCCTATCAAGCTACTGTTACTGCTGCTTTAGATATACCAGCCACAATTGAATCTCTTGATCTGAGTAATAATTTTCTACAGCCTTCCTCTCTAAGAGTGGCTCTTTCTGGATTGATAAATACAAGAATTAGCAATCTTAACCTTTCTAACAACAATCTTAATTCAGAAGAGAATGCGAAAATCATTGAGTGGTATTTAGAAAATCTTCCCACCATTAGAAGGCTTGACCTTAGCGCCAATCACTTTGGAAAAAAGAATGAAAGAGGCAGCATAATAACTTACTTACCTAATTTTGCCAACACAGCAGTCGGGGAGGTAATTCTAGCCAAGAATAGGAAAATAAGCACCAACGCCATTGCGGATGCAGTGCAAGGAAGCAATATCGAAATATTGGATTTGTCTGAATGTAAGATTCGCGGTAAAAAGATCATAAATCTAAGTGCAATTCTGCAAAATAGTCTAATCAGAAATCTTATCCTTGATAAAAATCCGATTTCTTCAGCGGAAGATATTTTAAATCTTAGAGAGGCTTTAGTTGGAATGAGTGTGGAAAGAGTTTCTTTGCGGGGCAACCAAATAAATGATGATCCAGCTGTTTATGCAGCTTTGGAGGATTTATCGCAAGTAGTCAACCTCAATTTGTCGGATGAAATTCTGCTAAGGTTTTTAAAAGTAAAAGGCCTGAAATTAGAGCCGGCTGTTCTTTTTAATTCTCAAGAAATCAGTAATTTGAGAGCAAGCTTCAGTGAAAAAAACATCGATGGAATTATTAACTCTATAAAGTGTCTTGCAGAAAGATTTCAAAGGCATATTCCCGTGCACCAACAAACGCGGATTACTGATTTTAAAGATGCGGTTGCTGTTATATATAAAGTGTTACCACGTCTTGCTCGTTCAAGCCAAATTAGAGAAAATAACGAAGAACACTTATTGTCTGCTGACAAAGAAATAAGTCCGCGGACTATCCTTTATATTGCAGCTGAGGTGTTAAGTGAAGTTAGACTTTATACAAAAAATTGTGCTCTAAGTCCAACTCTGGCCAGCGAGGTTTTTTCTTATATTGAAGTAGTTAATAGAGAGGAGAGCAGGGTAATAGAGGGTTATATTAAAAGAGGGGATGATAATGGAGGTATTTATAGTAGAGCACCAAGAAACCCAGGAGTGCCAACCATTACCCCAGAAGTACCTAGAGCTGAGCCTGTGGTGAGGCAAACAACTTTATCTAGTTGTTGTGCTATTAGTTGAGCAGTCGGCTGGCTTTAAAAAAATTATATAAAATACATCAAACTTTCTTTGATTCTTTCAACTTCTTCAAAGATTCGTTTGCCATCTGTGGATTGGCTTTCCCCTTGCTTGCTTTCATTATTTGACCAATGAGAAAGCCGTGTAATTTATCGTCTCCAGCTAGATATTTGGCAAATAAATCAGCGTTTGCGTTGATAACTTCGGCAATAATTTTATCAATCGCACCGCTGTCGGAAACTTGCTTCAAGCCTTTATCCTCAACGATCTTGCTTGCGCTCTCGCCGCTTTCAATCATTATATCCAAAACCTCTTTAGCAATTTTGCCAGAGATTGCGCTGCTTTTAATTAAGTCTAAAAGTTCAATCAAATTTTGAGCGCTAACTTTCAGATTTTCAAAATTAATCCCTAATTTATTCATGCGGCCAAACAGCTCTACTGTAAGCCAGGTGACACAAAGCTTTGGTTCATGTTTAGCAATTAGTTTTTCAAAATAATCTGAAATTTCCCCGTCAGCCGTAAGCACCCCAGCATCATATTCGCTAAGACTAAGTTCTTTTATATAGCGTTCTTTCTTAGCTCCGGGCAGTTCCGGCAAGGTTCTTTTTATTTCGTCGATAAATTCTTGGGTTAAAAGCAATGGGGGTAAATCAGGGTCAGGAAAATAGCGATAATCCATAGCATCTTCCTTGCTGCGCATAGTTCTGGTTTCGCCGCTGATAGTATCAAAAAGGCGCGTTTCTTGATTCACAGTGCCACCATTTTCTAAAATTTCTACCTGGCGCGTGGCCTCAAATTCAATAGCGCGTGCGATGTTGCGAGTGGAATTTAAATTTTTGATTTCGCAGCGAGTGCCCAATTTTTCATCGCCGATTTTACGCACGGAAACGTTGGCGTCACAACGTAAATTACCTTTTTCCATATCACCGTCAGAAGTGCCAAGGGCACGCACTATTGAGCGAATGGCCTTTACATATTCACAAGCTTCAAACGGGCTTCTCATATCTGGCCGCGAAACAATTTCCATAAGGGCCACGCCAGAGCGGTTTAAATCAATCAACGACAGGCTTGGATGTTGATCATGCACTGATTTTCCAGCATCTTGTTCAAGATGAATTCTTTCAACGCGAATAGTTTTTTTGCTGCTGTCTTCCAGTGTTATTTCAACTGCGCCTTCGCCAACAATTGGGTCAAGATATTGAGAAATTTGATAACCTTGCGGCAAGTCAGGGTAGAAATAATTTTTGCGATCAAAAATTGATTTTAGGTGAATTTTAGCATTGATACCAAGCCCTGTTTTTACCGCTTGTTTTACGCACTCTTCATTAATGGTTGGAAGCATGCCTGGCATAGCGGCATCGATTAAAGAAACCTGGCTATTTTGAGGCGCACCAAATTTTGTAGCAGCGCGTGAAAATAATTTAGAATTTGAGGCAACTTGCGCGTGAATTTCACAGCCAATTACGATTTCATAATCGTTATTTTTTCCTTTGATGATGTAAGTCATTTATGAGGGGATTGAAGTAATATTGGGTTATCTGGCTTGCTATAGGGCCTAGGCTCAACTATAAATTAGTTGAGCCTAGGTTTGGGAAAAGACTAGTTAGATTCAATTACTGTCGTGGAAGCTTCGATCTGCTCTGGGCCATCTTCCCCAGTCTCTGCTTCATCTACATCTTTATTTCCAGAGTGGGCGATTCGTGCTACAGAGACCACAGTTTCACCAGTGGCTTTGATTAGTGTTACACCCTGGGTGTTGCGACCGGTGATGCGCACTGAGCCCACTTCGGTTCTGATTAGTGTTCCTTTGTTGGTGATAATCATGACTTGGTCGTTAGCCTCAATAGGGAAGCTGGCAACCACACAACCATTGCGTTTAGAAGTAACAATATTGGTAATGCCTGAACCACCGCGATTGGTTATGCGATATTCGTAAGCTGAAGATCTTTTGCCATAGCCATTTTCCGTGAGAGTTAAAATAAATTCTTCAGCTTCGGCCATTTCTTCAATTTTAGATTGCGGCAATTCAGCGTTTTTAATTTGTGGGATCTCTTTTGGTTGCTCTAACAAATCGCTTGTTGGATTTTCTTTCAATTTTTTATTGAAAATCAAGGCTTCGCGGAGTGCTAAACGCTTCGCTAAATCAATTTTCAGATATTTTTCTTTTACTTCAGAATCTTCGCCAGCATGTTTTAAAATCGACATAGCGATAACTTTATTACTTTTATCAAGCTTTATACCTCTGACACCCGTAGAGTTGCGGCTTTGGAAAATACGCAACTTTTCAACCGGAAAGCGAATGCATTTGCCGTCTTTGGTGGAAAGCAAAATATCATCTTTCTCACTGCATAAATTCACGCCAATCAAGGCTTCATCTCCTTCAAGTTTCATGGCAATTTTACCACTTGAGCGAATGTCGATAAATTGATCCATTGAGTTTCTGCGGATATTGCCGCTAGAAGTTGCAAACACAATGCTCAAATCTTTCCAGCTTTCTTCATTTTCAGGAAGCGCTAGAATTGTGCTGATTTTTTCATCAGTTTCAAGCGGCAGGAGATTTACTAAAGCGCGGCCACGAGCTTGCGGATTTCCTAGAGGCAATTTGTAAGTTTTAAGTTTGTAAACTTTGCCTTTGCTTGAAAAAAACAGAATTGGGGTGTGAGTGTTGGTAACAAAAATATCGGTTGCGATATCCTCCTCGCGTACATCCATAGCACTGCGGCCTTTGCCACCACGGCGTTGGGTACGATAAGCAGAAAGTGCTACACGCTTAATATAGCCATTCATTGTGCCCACTACCACCATGTCTTCTTTTGGAATTAGAGATTCCATATCAACTTCATATTCAGAATCTTCGATAGTTGATTTTCTAGGAGTGGCGAACTGTTCTTTAACTTCTCTAAGTTCTTTCTTAACTAATTCGAGCATTTTTTTGCGGTCAGACAAGAGCTCAAGATAGCTAGAAATTTCTGCTGCTAGGGCCTTTAATTCATCATGAATTTTCTCCATTTCCAGGCCAGTTAAGCGGGCTAAACGCATTTCCAAAATGGCTCTAGCTTGGGTTTCGGTAAAATAAAATTTACCTTCTTTCACCACGTTACCTTTGTCTTGAACCAGCTTGATGAGTGCTTCAACAGTGCTTGCTGCCCACGCTCGGCTAAGTAATTTTTCTCTTGCTTCAGCTACATCTTTTGATTTTTTGATTAGTTCGACAATCTCATCAATATTGGCCACAGCAACGGCAAGACCAATTAAAATATGCGTTTTGTCACGCGCTTTGCCAAGCAAGAAATTAGTGCGTCGAGTAGTAACTTCAAAACGGAAATCACTGAAGATTTTGATGACATCAAGAATGTTCATCAATTGAGGTCGGCCATAATTCAAAGCCAACATATTAACGCTGAAATTACTTTGTAATTCAGTGAAGCTATAAAGTTGGTTAATAATTACTTCTTCCATGGCGTCGCGGCGCAGCTCAATAACCACGCGGATTCCGTCACGGTCAGATTCGTCGCGTAAATCAGTAATACCTTCAATTTTTTTCTCTTTTACCAATTCGGCAATTTTTTCTACAAGCTTGGCTTTATTGACTTGGTAAGGAATTTCTTCGATGACGATCGCAACTTTGCCACCAGATTTTTTTTCAATTTTATGGCGGCCACGCATCACTACTGAGCCGCGCCCCGTATGGGCAGCAGAATTATATCCGCTTCGGCCTAAAATTATGCCACCTGTTGGAAAATCAGGGCCCGGGACAATTTTGATTATGTCGTCAATAGTGATTTCATTATTGTCGATATAGGCCAGACAAGCATCAATAACTTCGCCTAAATTGTGCGGGGGAATATTAGTGGCCATACCAACGGCGATACCACCAGAGCCATTAACCAGAAGGTTAGGGAAGCGGGATGGCAAAACTTTTGGCTCTTTTTCATTACCATCGTAATTGGGGATGAAGTCGACAGTATCTTTGTCGAGATCTTCAAGCATGGTGTGAGCAATTTTTTCCAAGCGCGATTCAGTATAACGCATGGCGGCAGCTGGATCATCATCAATTGAACCAAAGTTACCTTGCCCATCAATTAGTGGTACGCGCATAGAGAAATCCTGTGCCATGCGAACTAATGATTCGTAGATTGCTGAATCGCCATGTGGGTGGTATTTACCCATCACTTCACCGACAATTCTCGCAGACTTTTTAAATGGCCGATTATAATCATAGCCGCCTTCATACATGGCATAAAGAATACGGCGGTGCACTGGCTTCAAGCCGTCGCAAGCATCCGGAATAGCGCGGGCAACGATCACGCTCATAGCGTAATCGAGATAAGATTTCTTCATTTCGCCAACTAGCGAAACAGGTTGAATATCTTTGCCAGTGGCAATTTGGATCAAATTTTTATCGGTCATTTTTGTGAAATTTTTAAGAGGTGGAAAACAGTCTTCAAAATAGATAGACCATTCTAAAAGAGCATCTTGCAAGTGCAATAGTAAATTCTGATGTAAAAAGGCTCTATTGCAGGTCCAAGACCGAATTTTATTTGCCTTCGCAAAATCCGGTTTGTAGTTTTAAGAAGTTACTAGTCCTACATCCAACTCAACTTAAAAATTATCATGAAAATCGGAGTCACCGGAATTACCGGCAGAATGGGTAAAACTATTGCTGCGCTTGTTTTACAAGATGTGCTTGTTGAATTATCTTGTGCTCTAACACGGAGCGGCTCGAAATATGAAGGCGCAGATATAGGCGAATTTTTAGGCTTTGAAAAAAGTAATACTAAAATTGTTTCTAATGTTGGTGAGTTTGTAAAAAATTGTGATGCGATCATTGATTTTTCCTCACCGGCTTTAAGTTTGGAACTTGCTGAAAAATGCGCTTTAGAAAAGAAAGTTTTGGTTTGTGGTACTACAGGATTTTCCGATGAAGAAAAACAAAAATTTGCTTCTTACTCAACAGAAACGGTGATGATTTGGTCTTCTAATATGTCTCTGGGTGTGAATTTATTAATGAATTTGGCAGAAAAAGTTGCCAATATTTTACATGATGATTTCGATGTAGAGATTTTTGAAATGCATCACAGAAATAAAGTGGACGCTCCTTCTGGGACCGCACTATCGTTAGGCGCAGCTGTTGCTCAAGGCCGAGGCGTTGATCTAAAAACAGTTGGCAATATGGCCAGATTAGGAAAGCAAGCTAAGCGCCAGAAAGGTGAAATTGGCTTTGCCACTATGCGCGGCGGGGATGTCGTTGGTGATCACACAGTAATTTTTGCTGGTGATGGGGAAAGGCTTGAACTCACACACAAGGCCTCTAATCGCGATATTTTTGCCAAGGGTGCTATAAGAGCTGCAATTTGGGGCTCGGCCAAGAATCCAGGATTTTACAGCATGAGAGATGTCCTAAGTTAATAATATTATAGTGATTGATGTCTTAGGGCTGTTTTTAAATTTCTCTTCTCTATATATTGCTTTAAATAAAACATAGCCTCGCTGTTTTGCCTGCATATAACTATTTGGCAAGCGGCAAGCTTATTGTGATATTATATTTAATAACGCTATTACGCGCTAAGCAGCACTCTTCTTCATGTCTATTTTAGTTGATAATTTTTCCTCCAAAATCGAAGAGATTTTTTTTCAAAAAGAACTACCAAAAAAAATTGCCGTTGCTGTTTCTGGAGGGGCAGATTCGCTGGCTTTGACGCTACTTTTACGTGATTTTTGTGCGGCAAAAAAAATAGAACTTTTTGCAGTAACGGTGGACCACAAAATGCGTGAAGCCTCATCGCACGAGGCTTTGACGCTGAATAAAATTTTACTAAAGGAAAAAATTTTTCACGAGATTTTGAGTTTAGAAAATAAAAAAATTCCCAGCAGTAATATCGAAGCAAGATTGCGCGAGATGCGCTATACGCTGCTCTATGCTTTTTGTATAAAGCACAAAATTGAATTTTTATTTCTCGGGCACCAATTGGAAGATGTAGCAGAAAATTTTTTGATCCGCTTATTTCGGGGCTCTGGATTGGATGGATTATCGACGATGACAGAATTATCAGAATTAATTGTAAGCAGAGAAACAAAAAGTGAAAACAATGAAGCTAGAGTTTTCCTAGTCCGACCGTTATTAGATTTTTTGAAAGATGATTTAAAAAACTTTTTGGACGCTAAAAAAATCAAATGGTTTGAAGATGAAACCAATGAAGATGAGAAATTTCTGCGCAATAAAATCAGAAAATTTTTTAATAGCTTTGAAGAAAAAAACCTGATTAAAAAAAGAGTCAAAAATGCTTCTGATGAAATCAGAGAAACGCGCGATATGTTTGATGATTTAATGTTGTGTGAGGCCGCAAAAATACTGAAGTTTGATGGGAAAGGGTGGCTATTACTTAACCATAAAGAATTCAAAAAAATTAACCCAAAAATTGCCTTAAAAATTTTGGCTTTAACTTTGATGGAAGTGAGTGGAAAAAATTATAAACCGCGCTTAAAAGGCCTGAAAATTTTTTACGATTTTTTAATCCAAAATAGTAAAATAAAATCACGTAATTTTTATGGTTGTACAATTGAGTGGCATAGCCCTGAATGCCTACTTATTAAGCCTCAAAAACCAATTGATAAGATTTCTTTTCGTACAGTTTTAGCAAAAATTTTTAACAAATAAGATGAAGATTGCCAACGCGCAAATTGATTTTTTTATCCAAAAAATCGCCCAAGAAAAAATTGCTGGATGCTTGGTTTTCGGCCCTGAAAGCTCAGTAGTAACTTATCGCTTTGATGCTATCGCAAAGAAAATTTCTCCTGATTTATCTGATCCATTTTTAGTCACAAATCTAAGCAAAGAAAGGCTGGCGGAAGATAAAGGGCTTTTGTCTGATGAGTTTTTTTCTTTTTCAATGTTGGGTGGAAGAAAGACAATTTTAATTAAAGACGCTGACACCGCTGCTGGAGCGGCTCTAAAGCTATTATTTGAAAATGATGATTTTGCTAAAAAAAGCGAAAACTTTATTTTAATTCAGGCTGGCGATCTTGATAAATCTTCGCCTCTGCGCAAATTATGTGAAGAAAATCCCTATTTTGCCGCTATTGCCTGTTATGAAGATGATGACCGGGTAATAAAAAAATTTATTGAAAGTGAATTGCGCAAGAAACAGCTAAAATACAGTGTCCAAGCCATTGAGCGGCTTTTTGAAAAATTCGGAAAAAATCGTCAAATAATTTTATCTGAACTGGAGAAAATCACGGTTTTTCTAGGTGAAGAGAAAAATTTGACAGCAGAAATAATCGAGAAATTGACTTGCGGTGAGGCTGAAATTTCAGCCAATGAATTTGTTATAAATTTTGCAGCACGAAAATTTGATGTGGCTCTAAAACAGTTAGAGAAGCTGTTTGGCGATGGCTTTGAACCTATAACTTTAATTCGTTTTTTGACTAATTATTTACAAAAACTTTACCAGGCAAGAACCGAACTAGATAGCGGTTTTGCTGATTTTGAATCAGTAGTTAAGTCGCAAAGGCTTTTCTTCAGGACAGAAATTGAATTTCGCAAAAATTTAAAAGACTTATCTTTAAGTTTTTTAATAAAAAATTTACAGAAATTGCAGGAGTTGGAAATAATAATTAAGAGCGGCCATATGGCGCCAAGGCTTTTACTTACTGCGTTTATACAAGATTCTTTGAAACAAAAGTCTGCTTAAAGATTTTTTTTAAATAACTTGCTTGACAAGAAAAAAAGCGCCGCTAAATTGCCGCGCTCCTTGCAAATGGATAAGAGTTTTGCAAGCCCCTGATTTAGAAGTTCTTTCTTCAAGTTTATCAGCCACACAAGCTGCTAGTTTGAATTCATTTATATCACTTCAAATCTTTAGTTGTTTTACATCGTAAATAGTCGTGTTTATATTTTTGGCAATTTTGGCCAAAAATTTTTTTTGAGAAAAATAAAGGCGATAGTCCTGTCCGGACTATCTCTTTTAAATCTCGCATTATGTCAGATTTATTTGAGTAATAATAGTCAGACAAATTCTCAAAACTTGAGAGTTTGATCCTGGCTCAGAACGAACGCTGGCGGCATGCTTAACACATGCAA
>CAZCWN010000058.1:0-9899 GCA_964502375.1 uncultured Rhizobium sp.
TTCTGATCTCAAAAGTCTAGTCCAAGGTGGCGGGAAGTTCGGGGGCTAGGACAATTACCATCATTTTGTAGTAAGGATAATATAACTGCGCCGTCAATTCTAATTTATAGCTTTTCTAATTTATAGCTTTTTAGAAACTCAACATCTTCTAAATTAATTACAACCTCATCATCTGGATCCTTTACTAATATATATTGGCTATTCTCTACTATATATGGATTCTCTATTAAATGCTGGAATATACTTGGAATACATGACTCTCCCTTCTTAAGGCTAAACTCTATTTGGAAACCTTTAAGCATTAGCAAGATATCTTTTTTACTATTAAGAATTGCTTCCCACTCTGAAGGATCATTTAATTGCAAGCTTGAATAGTCAAAAACACCTTCCTCAACTAATGCTTTATATTCAAGACCTCTATGATCTCCTGCTGCTATCAGAGATTCTGCTATCAAAGAAATTATCCTTTTAATTCCCTCACAATTATCACTATTAAATAAAGAAGTTGTATTAAGCCTTACAATTCTTTCTCCATATTCTCTATCTATGGCTGTATTTGTTAAATTTATCACATTCTCACTGGGTTCAGTTGAGCTTTGAGGTAAACTGTAAGCTTCTAGTTTTAATTCTTCTCTAACTCTTTTCATTTTTCATTAAGTTAAAAATTATTGTAAATTTATTTATATTCCTAATTCACTTGTCGTTAAGTAATAAGAACAGGTTATAATCTTTACTTACAAATCTCCCTCATCCGCGCATAGGCTCTGGTAATGCCTTTTAGTGAATATTCATCAACCGCATAAGTGCCAACTGAAGAGTTGCTGCGGGCCTTTAGAACACCGCTGTTTAGCATAATGCTAATTATAAGGGCATCATCCGTTTTAGTTCTGGCCCAGGCCATGTCTTTCTTGGCCAGAAGCTTGAAAAGTTCTTTGTCAATCATAATAAAAACTTCACTATTTAGCTTAAATTCAAAGCCACCAAACATACTAATTTCCTCTGAGCGATCCTTTTGGAATCGAGAGATCATAATATAAGGTTTTTGACGTGAATTATGATCAGTGCCTGATTTTATTGGACGAGAAACAATATAGCACTTTTTATACTCCAATTCATTTTCCTGAATTTCATAAACTTTCCAGCGATAAAAAGAACTATCCAAAATTTGTGATTTAGCTGGTTGGCGCAATGAAACGATTATAAAAATAATATAAATTGTAATTATGATGGCGATTTTAAAAAGGCGGGTAAAAAGATATTTCATTTAAAAAACTCTCAACAATGAATAGTCAACTATAGCGATCAAATCTTGCTTGATCTTTGAATCAGTAAAAATTTCCAGATTTTTTAGTGCTGCTGATTTATGCTGCAAAGCCCTGCCCTTACAGGCTTCAAGGCTTTGATGCTTTTCAATTAACGTCAAAATCCGTGCAAAATCATTTTGGTCCCTGTCAGTTGCAAGCAAGTTTTTTGCAAATAAATCGCCGATAATTTTTCTTTCTGTTTCATTGGCACTTTTATACAAAAGAATGGCTGGCAGAGTCACTTTTCCTTCAAAAAAATCATTACCAATATCTTTGCCGAGCACATTTTCTTTTGATGAATAATCCAGCATGTCATCCACAATTTGGAAGATTATCCCCAAATTTTTACCAAAATCTCGAAGTGCAGAAATTTCGGCCTCTGAACGATTGTTAATCAAGGCTCCAGATTCACAAGCCGCTGAAAAAAGTACGGCAGTTTTACCAAAAATTATCTCAAAATATTTTTCTTCTGAAAGCGCCAGATCATTGGAATTTTCAAGCTGCATAACCTCACCGTCAGCCATGATTGATGAGGCTTTAGCAAGCAAATCAAGTACACGCAAATTATTAGTTTTAACCATCAATTGGAAGGCAATAGAAAAAATGAAATCACCAACAAGAATGCTCACTTTATTATCCCAAATGGCATTAGCTGTTTTTTTACCACGCCTTATTTGGCTTGCATCTACAACATCGTCATGAAGAAGGGTGGCACTGTGAATTAATTCAATTGCAGCACCTAAATTATGATGGTCATCTCCTGATTTTGTGCCACATAATTTAGCTGCTAAAATCAGCAATAGCGGTCGGATTCTTTTTCCGCCAGAAGAAATAAGATGATGAGAAATTTCTTGAATGAGAGGGGATTTACCGATGGTAAATTGCAGAATAATTTCGTCGATTTTTTTCAGATCAAAAATAAGCTGATCTAAGACATCTTGAAAATTACTCATTACTTAAGCACTAGATTTATCTTGGTGATAAAGAACTAAAATTTTATTACGACATTCGCCAATTTTAGTAGAAATATCATTTAATGCTGTTCTCACGGGGCCTACAATTTCTGAAGCATCACCACTTTTGACAAATTCAATATATTTAGTAGTGAGTTGATCCGCACATTCTTCAAGCCGGTTTACCATTTCTTCAATAATTGTAAATTGCTGAGAGGCCAAAGGATGCAAACTATGCTCAACTTCTTTGATCAAAAGATCTGCGTAAGCATAATACTCAATCATCTTATTATAAGTTTGCTCTTGTTTGGAAGTTGCCATCTTAAAACTTAAAAGAGGGTTATGAAGAAGAATGTATAAGGACTGGCAAAAATTATTTATGCACTTTGATTTATCAAGTTTTTTAAAAAATCGAACAACTCAGTTTTGCTTAATGAGAAATTATTTTTTGCCCAAAAACCCTTAGCTTTGCTAATCGCCCAACCAATTTTTTCTTTTTTAAATCCAAACTTTTTTACATCTTCTCCGTCAATTTCAAATTTTGGCAAAGAAAATTTTTTAACATAATTAAGGATTTTTTTTGCCTCTTTATAATTAACCTCACCACCCTTTTTTGCCAATTTAAATAAATAAAAATCTTTTACTAAAACCGCGTTTTCAAAGGCTAGAGACAGTTTCAAATTTTCTAAATCTATTGGTTTAGAAAAATTTTTTATAAAGAAAGAGAACCATTTTTTTTCAGCATTGGTAAGGCGAATTTCATGGCTAAATGTTTGCAGGTCGAAATTTTTTTGCAAAAAAAGAATGGCCAATTTTAAGGTTAAATCTGCTTTTATTTTTAGCTTTTCTTCAATCAAAAAAAATCGCTCTAACGCTTTAATATCAAGCTTTGCGCTAAATATCTCGGAGGCAATTTTTTTACTTTGTAAAATTTTTAAAATGGCAATTAATTTTTTCCTATTTGATGCATCAAGAAGTTTTAAAAATTCTTGCCTAATCCTTTCGCGAGATAATTTTTTTAAATTGCTTTTCTGCTCAATACAGGCCTTCAAACCTTTACTATCAGGCTTTTTGGCATAATTACAACTAAAGCGAAAAAAACGCATTATGCGCAAAAAATCTTCGCTAATGCGCTCTTTAGCATCGCCAATAAAATGCAGTGTATGTTTTCTTAAATCAAAAATTCCGCTGAAATAATCATAGACAAAACCACGCGAATCGAGATATAGAGCGTTGATTGAAAAATCACGTCGCGCTGCATCAAAAAAATAATCGTCAATAAATTCCACCGCACAATGGCGGCCACTGGCATCATGATCTTTGCGTAGCGTGGTAATTTCAAAATTTTTGTGATTTATAACTGCTGTTATCGTGCCAAATTTTATGCCGGTTGGCACCGCTTTGATTTTATTTTTCTCCAAGATTTTAGTTACTTCTTGTGGCAAAAGTTTGGTGGCAAAATCAAAATCACTAACTTCTTTTTTCAGTAATAAATCACGCACTGAACCACCAACCAGGCGTGCTTGATCACCAAAAATTTCAAAAAGAATTTTTACCTCTGCAGGAAGTTTCTTTAATAGAGATGGACGTTTAAAAATTTTTGGCTGCATTAAATAACGGTTAAAAATAATCCAAGTTCGTCAGCCTTTTTAATCACCTCATCTTTGTCCAAAACTAATGTGGAATTAACTTGAATGGCAATTCCTTTAATACCTACCTCAAAGCAATTTTTAATTGTTTCAACCCCGATGGTTGGCAGATCAGCCTTCAGGCTTTGCTTATGTTTTTTCATTTTCAGCAAAACAGCGTTTTTTTTGTAATCTGCCTGCAGGTTTTTACATCTTTTAATCATTTCATCAGTGCCCTCTAGTGCTTCAACGGCGATAATTTGTTTTTGCGCGATTACCAAAGATTGGCCAACATCAAAAGTGGAAAAAGCCTTTATTGCCTTAATTCCAAGAGCAATATCTGCAAGATTCTCCTGGTTTGGCTTATGATTTGTGAGGGTTAATTTTTTTGGAATCACGCAATCAAGAAGTTGATCTATTCGCAAAACTCTTAAACCCTCTTTCTCAAAAAAATTAATGACGCTTTTAAGCACTGCATCGTCTCCTAAAATTTTATTAGTCAAAATTTTAGCCAACAAAATTGTGCCTTTTTTATCAACTTTAAGGTCAGAAAAATTCGGCTTGTTTACAGCGCCAATAAAAACCACATTTTTGATTTGGTTGCCTCTCACAATTTCAAGAAATTTCTCAATTGCCCCATAGGGCAATTTTACTGGGTTGAAAGGCGAATAATCAATTTCGTAACGTTCTGATTCCAATAAAAATAATACAAATTTTTGACCTTTCTTTTGACAGTCATCAATAAGCATCTTGGGCAAAACACCACGTCCGGCGAAGATTGCTAGCGGCTGGTTAGTGATTTCAGAAAATTTCATAGTGTAGTAGTTAGCGCCTCTTTCAAGGTCTGATTACCTGCCCGATCCACTTCCACTTGGCCCATTTCCTCCAAAAAAGGAAAATGATTCGCCATCTTCTCTATACTCCACATTTTCACATAGCTGAGCAAAGAATTCTGGCACCAGAGATGATGAAGGAGTAGAAGATGTTTCTTCAATCTTCTCATCATTTAAATTTTCCTTTTCCTCTAAATCAATCTGATGGGCAAACATTTCTTGCTTTGAGGGCTCCAGGAAGCTTTTTTCAGGGAATTCTCTTAAAAGTGTTGGGGTCATTTTTTCAATAAGTTGCATATCGGCCTCTGATATAGATTTTTCAAATGATCTTTGTAGGCCTTGCAACGCCTGGTCAAAAAAAGGATGTACTGTATAAGAAATGGGATCAGCTTCCCTTAAATTTTGCTGAATAGTGATAAAATTAACTAATGTATCTATAGCCTTCTCAATCGTCAGTTTTCTATAAAATTTGTACGCTTCTTTGATTTTATTTTCCTTATCAAATTCTAGTGCGGAAGTAAAAGATAAATTTGCAATCTCTTCTAAAAATAACGCATCATAAAATTCGGCAGCGATATATCTGAGTAAAAGACCAATATTTTCAAAGCTTCGATCTCCGTTAGTGGGATCAGCTATTAAGAGTTTGCTATTAATTAAAATAGGATGGCCGCTGGAAGATTTTGCTACCATTATATGCAAGAAATCTTTCACTTTATCGATATAACTGCTTCCTTGGTCTCTATTTTGAAGAACCTGCATATTAAAATTATTCAATAAATATGCCTCAAATTCTTCAGGATCTTCTAAGGTTCTCCTATCTAATTTATCTGCATCAATACGATAAGTTATGGCACCATAACAACTTTTTCCTTCGCCAGTTGGAGCAACAAAACGGTTCCCATTTATATAAGAAAGCTCTATCGGACGAAAAGTAGCCTCGGTATTATTTATTTGATATCTAACCACAAGATAAGCGACACGCCCCGCATTAGAAACTTCTATTACTCTTTGTAAAATATCCGAACCATTAACAACAAATTCCTTTTCTTCACTTTCCAAAATTCTACAGGCTTCAATTAAACATTTTCCTGCTTCTTTATACTCTTCAGGAAAGTCCGTTTCGGAGAGGCTTTTAGTTATAAGGTTAGTTACAGCAGCAATTACAGAATCAAGATAGGCCAAATTATTTTCGCAAGGCTCTGAATTACTTATATTATCCGGTTTAGAATAAACACTATAGCTTTCATTTGAATATCCTAATCCCAGATAAGCCACAGCTTCTGCCACTTTAATTGCCTCATTTTTCATCTCTTGGGAAAAAGAACTTCTATCCAAAAAATCTTCCGTATTCACAAGTTGAAGAGGGGTTTTTAGTGATTCCGCGGTGATGCGGTCTGCAACAGTGGGACGCATAATTACTAAATTAATTAAGGATTTTGTAATGAATTATAATTGTTTGATAGTGGGCCTAACCCGAATGATTCAAACTTGCCCCACCATCAATGAATAAGATTTGTCCGGTAACAAATTTATTTAATAGCAGAAATTCAATTGCTTGGCAAATGTTTTGTGTATCCCCCTTACTTTGTAGAGGAATTTTATTAATTATTCGCTCTACCTCGGAATCTTCCATATTTTTGTCGATAGGTTTTAGAATAAAACCTGGTGCCACGCCGTTTACTCTGATTTCAGGAGCAAGCTCAAGCGCAAGCATTTTAGTCAATTCAGCCAAGAATTTTTTAGTTAATAAATAATAAAAATAGCTGGTGTCAAAACGCACAATATTTTTATCCACCATGTTTATAATTTGAGCGTCTTTTAAAAAATTCTTTTTGATATTTTTGGCAAATTCTTTCGCCAGAAACATTGGGGAAATTAAATGAAGATTGAGGTTATCAAACAGCTCAGCATCTGATTCTGTCGTAAATTTCGATTTATAAAAAATCGAAGCATTGTTGATCAACAAATTCCAATGTGGAAATTTTTTTACCACTTCTTCTGCCAGATTTTTAGCAGCATCTTTTTCACATAAATCGGCACAGAAAATTTCACAATTTACTGAATATTTTTCTTCGATTTCGCTGGCCAATTTTTTTGCCTCAGATGCTGATTTATTATAGCTGATAGCAATGTCATAACCCTGTAAAGCCAGCTGTAGCGCTATGCTACGCCCTATCCTTTTGGCACCACCCGTAATCAAAGCGGCACCAATTTTTGATAATTTTCTATTCATAGATTGGTTTCCCGACTAAAAATTATCTTTTTATAAACTTCTCTTAAAACCTCCTCTATACCATTCCCTGTAGCTGCAGAGATAGTGAAAACTTGCGGATTTTTTACACCCTCTTTTTTAAGAAATTTTTTTATCTGGGAAGTTTTTTTCTTTAATTCTGCTGGATCTATAAGGTCAATTTTATTGAGGGCGATTACTTCCTCTTTTTTCAACAATTCCTCGCTATAACCCGCCAACTCGCTGCGAATTATTCGATAATTTTCCACCACATCCTCCGCCGAGACGTCAATCAGATGCAATAAAACTCCACATCTTTCAACATGCTTTAAGAAGCGATCGCCAAGCCCGCGCCCTTCTGAAGCACCTTCAATCAAACCTGGAATATCAGCCAAAACAAATTCGTGATTATCCACATAAACCACACCTAGCTGCGGTTTTAAAGTGGTGAAAGGATAGTCAGCAATTTTTGGTTTAGCTCTAGTTGTTGCGGCCAAGAAGGTTGATTTTCCTGCATTTGGCATCCCCAACAATCCAGCATCTGAGAGCAATTTTAATTTTAACCTTACCCAAAGTTTTTCTCCTTCTTCACCTGGTTGGGCATAAGTTGGAGCGCGGTTGGTTGAGCTCTTGAAATTGCTATTACCAAGGCCACCGCGTCCCCCTTTTACGATAATAATTCTTTCGCCATGCGTCATTAAATCGGTTATTAACCGGCCATCATCTTCGGCAAAAACCTGAGTTCCAAGTGGCACTTTTAGAATTAAGTCATCACCGGAAACACCGTTTTTATTGGCTCCGCGTCCGCCAACACCGCTTTTGGCAATAAATTGTTGTTGGAAACGAAAATCGATCAGCGTGTTTAAATCTTTGGTACATTCAAATATTATGCTACCTCCACGCCCGCCATCTCCACCATCCGGGCCGCCGCGGGGAATAAATTTTTCACGTCGAAAACTGGAAGCACCATTGCCGCCATTTCCTGCTTGAAGATAGATTTTTGCTTCGTCTATGAATTGCATGTATTAGTGATTAGGGATTATTACCTTGGTATATAGGGCCTAGCATTATTGGCCTAAGTTGTCTTCAACTATTCGCAAGATTTATGGATTCCGAGATAGCTAGTCAGATTCTAAGCACTGATCACTACATAATCTTGCTCTTCCACAATCTTACCACCGGCTTCGCGCACCAAAAGCAAAAATGGTTTTAATAAATCATAATTCTTTTTTCTAAACATAGCCATTTCCAAGCGCGAAGAGGCCACGTAAGCCGCTTCCATGGTTCTGCAACCATAAGAGCGGGGAGAAAAATTTTTTATATTTCGCTTAGTAATAATTTCTTTCTCGAGGACTGATTGATCTTCACAAGAGGCAATAACAGTTTCACTGGTTGCCCTTTTTGAAACTCGAATTCGGCGGTTGTTTAAGTAAGAACCAAAACCTTTTTCACAATAATAAAGTTCACCCCCAACCAATTTACTTATTGCCACCGAAATAGATTCTTTTTGGCCATTGTCACCCATATGTTCTAAGGCCACTGCCACAGTAAAATCAGGGCTTGCGCGGTTTAAATTATCAAGGCCATCAATTGGGGAAATAATGTAAGAATATTCAGCATCTTTTCTTTTTGTCACTTTTTGCCCATCAGAAAAAACCAGGTTATAATCAGGCCGAAGTCGCATAAAATCATCGGCCAAAATTTGTTTGATGCGATTATAACAAGCATTGGCAAATTTATTAGCGGAAAATGGATTGGTTTGCAAATTTTCCAATTCGATAAAGTCGCGCGAGAGGTGGGCTGTAGCTTTCTCAATGGCTTTGACAATGATATTTAAATTAGCGCTGTATCGCATTAATATTTTCTTTTTTGGGGAGTTAAATTGAGCTCGGGAATTAGTGATTCTGTTCTTACCGCCTTCAGTGAAAATTCCAACTCATTTTCTTTTCTATCGCGCATTTTTACCAAACTATGCGCGAAAAAATTTTGATCATCACGTTCTCTAAAATCCGAACGATAATGGGCGCCGCGGCTTTCCTTGCGGTTTAACGCAGAAAAATTGGTTGCTAAAGAATTTAAAAAAAGGCTCTTTAATTCAAGATAGGCAATCAATTCTTCATTCCACAGCAGGCTTTTATTTTTGATGCGGTAATTTTTGAAAGCGGCAAAAAGCTGATAGGTCATATCCAATCCAGCTTTAAGCAGGGCTTCATAGCGAAAAACACCTAAATGTTTTTCATTATTTTCTTGAAGCGATTTTTTGAAATTTGAGAGAGCACTATACTCACTTAAGGAAGCACCAAAAATTTTTTCGAATTCCTTAATTTTTCCTTCCGCAATTTTTTCTGCTTTGCCTTAAAAAAAACCTCTGGAGATTTAATCTTTAGCATTTTCTCCAGCAAATTTTGTCCCAGGAATAGAAGCTTCTCCCGATAAACTTTTGCAGGGCCGATTATTTTCTTATCCAGATACACAACGTCACAGACTTGGACCAAACTTTGCACAAATTCCGGTGAATTGCCCCTATGCAAAAAAAGTTTCTAATTACCAACGGGATGGTGCTATGCGAATTGATGGTAATGGTGGAAGTAGTATGAATTACCATCCAAATAGTTACGGTGGAACAACGGCAAATGCAAGTTATAGCGAACATGCAATTGCATTGCATGGTGCACCTGTTCGAGCTGAGTATCCAACTCGTTCGGACGATTTTGAACAAGCTGGAATGTTGTTTCGACTTCTTAAACCAGAAGAGCGAAAAAATTTAATTTCAAATATTGCAGGACATATGAAGTCAGTGGACAAAGAGATTCAAATTCGGCAACTCAAACATTTTTACAAAGCAGATAAAGATTACGGCACTTTGCTTGCACAGGCACTTGGCTTAAAAATTACTTGGTCCAATTGAATGCACGGCCTAAAGTGGTTTTTAGAAAAATTTTTGTCATAGA
>CAZCWN010000059.1:0-9766 GCA_964502375.1 uncultured Rhizobium sp.
AAAAAAAGTCTAACCGTTTTTGGAGATGGTGGCCTGACGAGAAGGGTGCACTATACTGACCCTAATAGGACTACGAAAAAATACCGTTTAGGTTCCATGGTAAATGGCAAATCCACTTCAGCTTGGTTATATGATACTCCTCAAATTGAGGAAAACAGGGGAAATACTTCAATGCAATTTGAAGTAATTGCACTAGTAATAGAAGGAGAAGATAGAGGTGAATGCTTAGGCTCTGTATCTTGGGGATGGGAAATTGGACCCGATGGTTATAGCTCTATTAGTGATATAAAACTAAAAGATTTGATGGTCCATGACTTTAATAACTGCTCACAAGCTATGGTAGAAGCTATGAAAAAGTGGAATGAAGTTTCGTTAACAAGTATGGAAGAATGGAAAGCTTGGTTAAAAGCTGAGGAAACTAAGGGAGCTGAGGATAATGCTTCGGTGGACATAAAGCCTCTTCCTCCGCTGCCAAAACTTGAAATTTTCTATAAAATCACATCAAGCACCTAATGAGTAGGCAACTAAAAAAATAAATTCGATCAAACTGCATTAGATGTTCTTAAATCTAATAAAATACCCGCAAGAACGCTAGAAGCTTAACTATTTCACTTCCACGGAATCGACATAATCCCTGTCGATACAAATGAATTACTAACTCGATAAATACTTAGAAATAGACTTAGTTTCCTATAAAGAGGATTTAAAGAGTTATTAATACTTAACATTAACTTATTAATAAAAATAAATAATATAATTATATGTCAGACACAAGTGTTGCGGATAATTTTAAAAATCTGCCTATAAAAGATTTAGTAGTGGGACCATTGGTCGCAGCTGCTGACGGTCAACAAGCATTGGTAGGAAGTTACATCCTGTTTCTTAATTCAATGTTCGATAAAGATGGTAAACCCAGATCATTAGATATGGAGGTTGAAAGGCCAGTATTTAACCCAGACACAAAAGAAACTTCTTACGTTAAATCAACCATTAAAGCTCCTTTACTTGGTTTAATTCCTATTGCTGCTCTATTAATCAAAACAATAGATATCGAGTTCAGCATGGAAGTTAAATCATCTTACACAGAAAAAGAGTCTTCTAATACTTCTGCAAGCGCAGAAGTTGGTGCTAGTGGTAGATTCTGGGGTGTCTCTGTTAGCTCTAAATTTACCGGCAGCACTTCAAGCCAAAAAGAAAACACCAGATCAACCGACCAATCTGCAAAATATGCAGTAAGAATTCACGCTGAGCAAATGCAGCCACCAGAAACTTTAAGCAGATTACTAGATCTACTTAACCAAACTGTTGAGCCTATTGCTATTGGTGATAAAACCGCTCCTGGCGCAACCGCACAATAATTAGATTAATCTAATATAAAAATTAGTGATAGTCCAATTGGACTATCACTAATTTTCTGTGCTGCGGCAAACTCCTCTTTAGAAACTATATTGGCTTGGCGAAAGTAAGCTAAAAATATCAGAATATTGGAAATAAAAATTATGACCTCTTCTCCAATCATACTCTCCGTCAAGAACTATTCTGCATATAACCATATCAGAAATTCAGTAATAAAATATAAGTTGCCATCCCATAATTATTACGAACTGCATTGTGTTAATAATGCTCTGAATACTTCTTTGTACAACAAATATGGTAGTCCAGTTACTTCCCCAAAAACTATTCCGCAATATAATGGTGATTTATGGATTTTTTCCAAAGGGTTCAATGATGAGAAAGGAGTTTTCCCTCCTGAATATAGATCTGGGATGTTCTTCTCTTTTGATGAGAAAAAAGGCACCGGATTTCTGTTCAATAATTTAATTCTTTATGGCCTGATTGAGACCTGCTTTAAACCTAGAAGGCTATTTCTGTTTTCCTGTTATCAAGGAATCTATCTTCAAAATTATATAGAAGGTATTCCCTCACTGGAATGCGCTACTGGTTTTGCTCATACTGCCGATATTTCCAAGGCAAATGAGGAGTTAACAAAGTATTTTAAGGATATACCAAATTACAAAATGGAAAATATTATTGAAAGAGTATGAATATTATAATTAAAGGCCACCACAAGCCAAAACGCAAAAAAGTAAGAAAAATATTAAAGTTAAGAAGAGCAATAAAGTTAAGAAGAACATTAAAGTTAAGAAGAACATTATTTATAATATCCGCCTTAATACTACTTACACTCGTGTATTCTTATATAATAGGAAGAGTATTACAGTTTGCTGACAAAGAGTTAAATGCTCAAAATGATGTAAACAGACAATTTCACATTTCCGCTCCAGTAAATCTTCCAGAAGCATAAAAAAGTTGATTTGTAGGTAAGATGGCAGTGGCTTTCCCTGCAAGAAGCTTCATAGATGGGTGAAAAAGAGATCAATATTCTGACAAAGATTTCAGCGAAAGAAGAAAGAAAATCGTATGTACATGATCACCACATGATAACGCGCTTAAATCATAAAAGACTATCCCAGCTCTATCAATTGCTATATTTGGCTCAAAAAGCACTCAGGATTAATACTACGAAGTTTCCGGAGATTTTTGAAGAAATAGCGGTTGATAGCTGGGAAACTACGTAAAGCACTGATCTTTTACTGAGAGTGATTTTGCGAAGAAGTGTTGTGATGTAAATGGGCAACAAAAGCCCAGCCATAATCCAGATCAGTTGCTTTACGTAGATGCATCAAAATTGATTAGCCACCAGCCAGAGGGTAAGAGGATCTCATAGTGATATATTCCGCGGTGACGTTACCAGACTCATCCTAAAGAACATCAAAATAATCGAGAAGGCGCCTGGGTAAACTCAAGGGCTGCTTTTCAACCAATGCAATAAACTAAAGCAATCAAGATTTAAAAAATGAACCAACAAATTATCGCAGAAATACTTGCAAAAAATCCCAATGCCGATGACTGGGCAAAGGTTTTATGTGAGGTTTTACCCACATATGAAATTAATACGAATCTTAGACTAGCTCACTTCTTAGCACAAACTTGCCATGAAAGTGTCAATTATACTAGGTTGGAAGAAAGTCTAAATTACTCCGCAGAAATCTTATCAAAAATTTGGCCAAAGAGATTCCCAGCGGACATGGCCAAGAAATATGGTCGAACTGTTACTCAAAAAGCTAATCAGGAAGTTATTGGCAACATCCTCTATGGTGGACGTATGGGCAATGCTGCTAATGAAGGTTATAAATATCGTGGCCGCGGTTTGATCCAACTAACTGGTAAAGATAATTACAAACAATTTTCTATCGATTCCTTTGGCAATGATTCAATCGTTCAAAACCCTGATCAAGTAGCTAAAGACAAAAAAATCGCCACTCATTCTGCCGCCTGGTTCTGGAAAAAAAACAACCTTAACGCCTTCGCCGATCAAGATAATGTTTTTGTAATCTCCAAAAAAATTAACGGCGGCACCCTCGGCCTTAATGAAAGGAAAAAACTTACTGAGGAATTTAAGAAGAAACTATGTGCTTCTGTCTAATAATTCCCAGCTCTATCTAAATTTTATTACTTAATAATTTAAATTCTTTAATCTTATGGAAAGAAGTACCTCTCAAAAATTATTGTCATGCAATTTTCCTGCTCAGATAGGTAACTGTTGTGGATTACACGCAGCAATATGGAAAGATTACGCAATAGAAGGACTAATCAAAAGATCAGACGCAACTGCTCTGCTAGCATATTATATTTCTGTATTGGGCGGGACCAACCCAGGTGCGTACCTCCCTCCTACCTCAGACAGCAAGGTAAGTGATTTTCAAAATGGACAAGTCGGAGTTCTGCGAGAGGCTGGTTACGAGTATATGGGTAATAAGTTTACTCATATATACCTAGTAAGCCGAGCATCCACTACCTCTACTCCGAGTGTTTATTCCTATACAGTGCACGATCCTAACGATCCTTCTAGAACTCAGGAAAAAACTTTACACACCAACAAGGCAGATTTCTTAGGCACTATACCTGAGATTAAGCCTGGAATTGGAATTTTAAATGAAGAAGAAACAAGAACTCTATTTGGATTAATAGAGGAGGTGAGAGAAGCAAGAAAAGCAGGTTCTGCAGCCAAAGAAGAAGCATCATTAAAGTGTAAAGATTTTAACAAAAAGCTTATAGCTAATCTCAAAACTGGACCAAAAAAAGAATAATCGTTTAGAATTTACCTTATTTTTAATAGATAACAAAAGCCCACCTAATCCCAATCACCGGACACTTAAACCACAAGCAGCGTTTCAAAAATATTAAGCGTCACTTTTCTTGTCCCACAGCTTCATGTAACAAGAGCTATACTCTTGTTACATGAAGAAAATATACAGTAACCACAAAATAATAAAAATTATGCAAATTTCATATTCAGTTAAATCGTAAGGTCTCAAACCAGCTGCTTCAAGCGGTCGCTTCTCTATCTCTCTTAATAACGCTGATTACAAGGGCAAAGGGAGAAAATTCAGAGGGCTTAATGTCGCAGTCTATACTAGTCCTAACCCTAAAGAGTTGGTGTTATCTGAAACTAAATCCTTTGATACCTTCGGATCAGAACAGGCAGCACGCGATTTTGTTAGTTATATTAACAAACTGAAACCAGGTAATATCATAGCTATAGCAGTGTGCGATGAAGCATCTGCGAAAATTAAAACAGGCAAGCCTTCCTGTGCTGATGTAATTAAGCAATTAGGAAGCAAGGAAATTGATCATTTAGGCTACAGAGTCGGATGGGTAAAGATAAGCTCTATTAAAGATAACAATAACGGCAAAGTATTAGGACAGTTACTCGATGAAGCGATTGGTGAGACTGAGGGTAGCGAGGCTGTATGTGAGAAAACTATTGAGCTAAGCATTGGATCTGCATTAGGTGCAGCAGGTAAGGCTTTGGGGGGATTGAAATCACTTGGAAAATAGTGATAAGAGCACCTCTAAATAATGGTAATCAAAACTAAAAAAGTAGAGGGCAAACTACGTCTAAAACCAATCGCCTCCTATCTCAATCAAAATCAGCGTTTCTCCGTCACTAAGTTCAACTCAAAAATATTAAGGCGTCACTTTTCTTGGCTTACAACTCCATATAACTAGAGCCATAGCTCTGATTACGTGAAAAAGATGAGAAGTGAGCATCGAAGAAAAAACGCCTATTATTTCTCTATCCTAGAAAATAGGAAATATCTTGGCGAAGTGGCGGTAGATTCAATATATGGCGATGAAGAATATGGCAATCTATGCTATTGGGTCTGCAGATCAAAACAGGGAAAAGGAGTCGCCACAAACGCAATTCTGTTACTCAAAAGATGGTTATGGGCAATACTAGGCTAAAATATCTCGAAATTGGTGTCGAAGAAAAAACAAAGCCAGCCGCGGGGTGATCAGAAAGTTAAATACAACTTACACTAAAACGACAACGAACTACAGATTAGTGAATGGACGAGTGGCTCCAAGGCTTTTGAGCTATAAACTCAAGCTACATAAATGATTATTCAAAGAACTATCTAAGCAATGGCCAGTGCGTTGGGGAGTTCATAGAATAATTATTCATGAAAGCAGTTATCTAGTCATGAGGTAACTGGTGTTAAAACAATTTAGTCTCCAGTAGTGGAGGCAATAATCAAAAAAATAGTCAAAAATATGGAAAGTTCGAAAAATATGGAAAGTTCGAAAGAAACAGTAGCACTTCATTGGGTTTGGGTTGGAGATTCACTCCCTGTTAATAGATTATCATCGGTAGCAAAAAATATTAAAAAACTTAAGAATACAGTAGAAAAAACAAAAGAAATAACAGGAGCAATATGGTTTTTAGATACTGGTTCTTACGAAGAAGATGAAGTAAGGAAAAAGTTTGATTTAGAAAAGGCAACTAAGTCATATTGTAATTTGGAAGGTGAAGAAATTAGGAATCTTATTGGAATCAAAGTGGTTGACAGCATAGAAATACCGATATTTCAGTTTGCCGTTTCTGATTCTGATACTGGGGAGAGTTTGGAGAAGTGGATTATAGAAATACTTCAAGCTACTAAAAACCCGGCTACTGCTACAAATTACATTGCTATAAAAATAGCCTTTTCAGATGTGGTTAGATTAGACGTTTTGGATAAGCATTCTGGGCTTTATTTAGATTTTGATGCTGAGCTCAAAGAAAATATTAATTTTGAAGAGTTAAAAAAAATACCATTAGGTTGCCATATGAAAGAGGGTTTTTATGAAAATGATTTTATTTGGTTATCACCAAGAATAGATAAAACAAGAGTTATAAATGGTAAAATGGCAAATTCATACCTATTAAAGGAACCATTCGCAGAAGAAAAAGTAGTACGTGCAATAGTTAGTTGGGAGGATCTGGAATTCAACCTAAGAGGTGGTAATTCTCCCACTGATTTACAAGCAAACCCTTCTCCGTTAGAAAGCCTTCTTAGAGATATTGAGGCAGGACTCAAAGATGCGGATGTATCAAAGGAGGATAAAGATAAGGCGGCATCTCATCTGAAAAACAATGGTGTGTATGACATAAAATGGGAGAAACTTGCTGAGTTATGCGCTGGCTGGAAAGAAAAAAAAGATGGAGATGAAAACAAAGAGCTAAAAGCAAGACGTGAAATGGCTGAGAAATTTTCCAAGACAAAAATAGGTGGAGAGAAGATTTGGAATGATATTGGTTTTGGCAACTATCAAAAGTTTATGAAAATAAACAACTCACTTTCAATTAATGACTTTTTCACCGAAGATAGCTGCAATAAGTGCTTTTATTCTTGGCGCGATCCTGGAAGTGAGGAACTTGTGAAAATGTTTAAGTTACACGGTCTTATTTAAGGTATAGTGCTGTGTTGTAAAATGAAGCTCCCCGCTTTCATTTTACCTCCTCCTTCCCCAAACCTTATACGCCAAAGAAACTAACCGAAACAGTAAAGGCACTGAGAAAATTTCTCATGCCTTTACTGTGGAGGCAGATATTGGCGAGGCTAGTGATGGTCGGTCGAAAAATATCGATATTTCGGGTTGGATTAGTGGCGATAGGAATCGCTTATGGCTAAATGTTGAAAAGAAAAATTACGGCGAGTTTTTTGAGAAGTTTGAATCTCAGGCGCTTTACAGCCACAATTTTGCCAAAAATTGGGATGTGCAAGCCGGGGCAATTTATGACCTTGATACTGCCTTTACTCAAAAAATGTCTCTTATGTGACCGCTGGTGTCGATGGCCTTGCTATGGACTCATTTGAAACCAGTATACAATTTTTCCTCAGTAATAAAGGTATTACAGCGTAGCTATCAAGCAGGAAATCGATATTCTTCTAACCGAAAAATTAATCACTCAGCCCTATTTTGAGATGGGAATTTTTGCTAACGATGTTGAGGAGTTGGAAGTGAAATCAGAAGTTTCCGAGGTTGAAATTGGTTTGATAACCCGTTACGAAATCTCCAACAAATACGCGCCATATCTCGCTTTGTACTATGTTACTAAAACTTTTGGCACTGCTAATCTTGCACTTGCAACAGATGATCATGTTTATGGTACTGAAGGTGCAATTAAGAAGGCTGGACAAGAAAATAAGTTTGAAGCTCGAGATAATGCTGATATTGGGAATATTTCCTAGAGGCGCTAATAACTTATACTGATTTATAGCATAAAATAACGGAATTCTAACATCTAATAAGATTATAAGACCTAAATCAACCAGAGTTTCTAACTTACTAAAATCTAACTCAAAAATATTAACACGTTAATTTTATTAGCTTTCCTCTTTACGTAAAAAGAGCCTTGGCTATTTGCTGCGCGAAGAGGAGAAAAATGACCATAAAATTAAAAACTTATGCAAATCTCACACTCAGTTAAATCAGAAGGCCTCAAAGAAGGATCTTCAAATGGTAGTTTCTCAATCAGCGTTAATGGTAAACTTGGTTATCAAGGCGCAGGTGGGGAATTTAGAGGGCTGAACGTCGCTGTTTATACCAGCTATATGAGCCTATCGGACAAAAAGTCTTTTGATACTCACGGCTCTGAACAAGCGGCGCGCGATTTTGTTCGATATATCAATCAAGTTAGATCTGGTAATTTTATTGTTATTGCAGTTTGCGATGAAGCCTCAATGCAAATCAGAAGAGGTAATCCTTCTTGCGCTGACGTCATCAAACAATTAGGCAGCAAAAAGATTGATAGTCTCACTTATCGCGGCGCTTGGTCAATGATCAGTATCGTTAAAAGTAACGATAATGGCAAAGTGTCAGGATTATTAATTGATGAGGCGATGGGTAGTAGCGATGCAGTCTGCAATAAAACTTACGATCTCAGCAAATTACTAGGATCCGCATCTGAAGCTTTAAATAAGCTCAAATCTCTTGGCGGCTCAGGTGGCAGCACTTTAGATAAATTGAAATCCCTTGGTGGAGCTTTAGGAGGATCTTCTGGTGGGGCTTCAGATATGCTAAAATCCCTTGGCGGCGGTGGATCTTCTGGTGGTTTTACCGATATGTTAAAATCTTTTGGAAAGCAGTAAAGAGCGCTACCGATCGTGAACAACAAATTACAGATCAAACCAATCACCAGTTTGGTTAATCAAAATCAGCGTTTCTCCGTCACTAAGTTCAACTCAAAAATATTAAGGCATCACTTTTCTTGGCTTACGACTCCATATAACAAGAGCGATAGCGTTAGTTACGTAAGAAAGATGCGAAATAACCATCGAAGAAAAAACGCCTATTATTTCTCTCTCCTAGAAAATAGGAAATATGTTGGCGAAGTGGCAGTGGATTCAATATATGGCGATGAAGAATATGGCAATCTATGTTATTGGGTCTGCCGGTCACAACAGGGAAAAGGAGTCGCCACAAAAGCAATTTTGCTGCTTAAGAGATGGTTACAGGCTAATACGAGACTAAAATATCTCGAAATTGGTGTCGAACAAAAAAACAAAGCCAGCCGCGGCGTTATAAGGAAGCTGAAGGCTACTTATATCAAAACCACTACGGACTACAGATTGGTGAATGGGAGAATGGCTCCTAAGGTGATGCAGTATAATTTAAAGCTAAGGTGATAGCTACTTTAAAGAAGTCATCAAGTGAAGGATTTGTGAAGTTAACCATCAATTCAACCAATTACCCGTCAAGGATAATTCAATTTTGAAACGTGAATATTTGTGTCTTTTATTGAGAGCTTCAGTCTTAACCCAAAACTCTCAATTGAATTCACAGTTGCACCTTTCTTGCTTACATATTCACCAACCCATGATTAATGATGTTGTGAGGATAGCCCTTTTCGTGCAATCCTTTGTAAGCATACCATTCATCGCTTTAAATTTTGCTTTGTTTCTCAACTTTTTTCTGCCTCAGGCCAAAGATGATTAATTTATCTCACTAGTGGTAAATAGTTCTTTGGGTTCAAGCTCTATCCCCTCCCCCACATCTAGACGAAATCATTTCTTTTGCCTCCCTTCGCCATTACCAAAGGCAATATTTCTGATCAGAGCATAGCCAAAAAACTTTCCAAAAATCTTAGAGATTGGTGTTTGGAGATAAAGGCTACATCTCAACCAAACCATCACAAATCTGCTTAAATAAGGACTTCATCTTATTAATTCTTAGACCTACATGAAACATAATCATAAACTTTTCTTTTCTAGTTTAGCTATTTTGGCTGCAACCGCTACTCAATCTTTTGCTGCTGGATATTCCATAGCTTCAACTTCAACATCTGCCTTAGGTAATGCTTATGCAGGCTCTGTTACCGGAGTTCATGATGTAAGTGACATGTTCTTTAACCCTTCAGTCACTGCTGGGCTTGATA
>CAZCWN010000060.1:0-9652 GCA_964502375.1 uncultured Rhizobium sp.
GAATGTTGTATCTTGGAAAAAATATCGAGCGTTTTTGCCCCTACTTTTTCACTTTTTTCATCAAAAAATTGCGGGAATTTCTCATGATACTCCTCCAATTTTTTGCGTAATTCATCATATTCTGCGTCAGAAATTAGCGGCGCGTCAAAAGTGTAATAAGCCGTATCGTGCTTGGCTATCTCAGCTTTTAATTTAAGAATTTTATCATGAATTTCCTGTAAATCTGAATTTTCGTCCAACATTTTAGATTAAATTATCGTCATTAACTTGGGTTAGGCTTTTGCGGATTTTGCGTAGATTAAATTTATTAAAATATTCTGGATCAAGGGCGTGAATCAAAAGCTCGCTCTCATTTGAACCAATACAAAAAAGGCCAGTGGTCATATTATAACTAGCCATTAAAAGCGCGGGGTTAAATTTATTTTTTTGATCAAGCTTCACTGTATAAAGCAAGGGGTTTATTGACTTGCTGGCAATTGCCATTCGGATTATAAGTTTTATAGAGCTAAAAAAATTCCCAATAAAAATCTTAAAAAAATGGCGGTAGAAACCAATGCTCATATAAAGCAATTCACTTTTTTTTCTAATGAGCTTTAAGCGGTGAGAAAGCGCGCTAACAGCAGCTGAAGCGGCTATTCCGAAAAGAATATAAAACCAGGAAATCTTGCCTGCGGAAATCATAAATAAAATCCACAAAGCCAGCAAAAACAAAAATAAATTGAAAATATTGAGCATTTATAACTGATAATTAGTGTTGGCGCACTGCCTTCCAAAATTTTGACTATATTTAACCGCTCCCAAATTTATGAAAAAAATCCTAATAATTCAGGCTAATTTTTACGAACATATTTCCAAACTTTTATTAGAAGGGGCAACAAAAAAGATTGAGGCTGCCGGTTATAAATATGAAGTCATCACAGTCCCCGGCGCTTTGGAAATTCCTGTTGCCCTAGCCTTTGCCGAGGAAAGTAAAAAATATGATGGATATGTTGCTTTGGGCTGTGTAATTCGCGGTGAAACCAGCCATTATGATATCGTAGCAGGTGAAAGCGCGCGCGGGCTAAGCAAATTAGCCATAAAGAAAAAAATTGCTGTCGGTAATGGAATTTTAACGGTGGAAAACGAAGCGCAAGCCATAGTTAGAGCTGATCCAAAACAAAAAGATAAAGGAGGGTTTGCAGCAAGCGCTTGTATTACAATGCTTGCGCTGAAAGAAAAATTTTGCTAGCATCTATGCGTAATACCTTTCTTAAGTAAGAGTTTTTGCCTTCTTACAAAATATTTCTTAGAAAGGGTTCGGCTAATAAAATCAATTTATGATAAGAAACGCATTAAATGCCCTAAGAAGAAAAGGGAATAGAGCAGAATTTTTAGATCTTGAAGAAGCAATAAATATTATAAAAGCACACTTTTTGGAGCTTCAAGAAAGCGCTAGCCCTGCAGAATTGGAAAATGTTAGAAAAATTATAGAATTGCTGCTTAGAACAAAAAATATTAATGGTTTTAATAGAAATAACCAAACCGCTTTATCACTTGCGATAGAATATAATAACCCCCTCATCCTTAGAACTCTTTTATTAGCCGGAGCTAACCCCAAAATTGCAAACAACATTGATAAATTATTTTTACTGCGCGCCTCATACGTTGGTCATATAGCTATAGTTAAAGCACTTTTAGAGCAAGGAGCTGACGTTAACTTACGTGATAGTAATGGTTGTATGCCTTTGCTTTTAGCCGCATTTAAGGGCCACACAGAAATTGCGAGAATGTTGCTGGATCACGGTGCTAATCCTAATATTGCAAATAATCACAATGAAACACCCTTAGTATTCGCTGCAGCAAGAGGCTATACAGACATTACTGCCATGCTTTTGGAACGTGGAGTTGAAGTTGATGCCGTAAACAATAAAGGTTATACAGCGTTGGGTTTAGCCGCGGCGGAAGGTTATGCAGACATAGTAGCGATACTATTGGATCATGGGGCCAATATTAATAATAATGAAAATAAAGATAGAAAAACGGCTTTGCATAATGCTGCAGGAAGAGGCTATACTGAGATTGTAAAAATACTTTTAGAACGGGGAGCAGAGGTCGATGAGGTAAATAATAAAGGTTATACAGCTTTAACTTTAGCTGCAAAAAGAGGTTATATTGACATTGTAAAAATGCTTTTGGAGCACGGCGCTAATACTAATAGCAGAGATATGGATAATAATACCGTTTTATATCATGCTACGTTAGGTGGCCACAGAGACATAGTAACAACACTATTGGCTTACAATGCTGATCCAAATCTCATGAATTCCGAAGGCAGATCTACACTAATGTGGGCAGCACTTCAAAACGAAAAATTAGGAATTTTCGATATTTTTTTTGATCCTTCAGAGGAGAAAAAAAAGAATAAGCTCATTAGCATTGCCAAAGCTATAGAGATTTTAAAGCTTGCTTATTCTGATCGTGATTATGGAAGCAAAGTAAATATTGTACATCCATTGCTAATCGAAATGGTGCTGCGAACAGATTTTCCTTATATGCGCGAATTACAGGGGAAATATCTTACCGAGGCTGCTAAAGCTATAAGCAATAATATGTTTACTATAGTAAATACCTTGGGTGAAGCAGCTATAGAAAAAAAATTCAAAATAATTAAAGCTCCATATAGCAACCATGCGGCATATTTTGTCATTGAATATCTCAATAATTTCCCGTCCAAACTTATCTATGTAGATGGAAACTGCATTTTTTCACAAAAAAGAGGCAGAACTTATGGAGCAACAATTTTTGAAATTAATACCAGGAAATTGGCCTATAAAAATTTATGCTCTCCCGAAGCATTCGAAGAATATTTATGGCAGTTTATTTTCGAAGAAGATCGAAAGAACCCTCTACATTATAAAGAAAGTCTTCTCAATTTCTTATCAATAGTTACTGATTACACCGTAACCACTGCTATCTCAGAGGAAAATCAGCTCATTCTCACCAGCAAACAGAACAGAGGAAATTGTGTTTTAAAATCTTTTGATATTTTACTTCGTCTTGTTGCCCAACTCCTTTATCCTAATATTATGATCTTTGATGGCTCTAATATTGCAGCCCGAATGACTTATAAATTTTATACCCAACAGCGCGTAGATATATGCTTGGAATTATTAATTAACTTTCTTGAAGAAGAGCAGAAAATACGGGAAGAGACAATACAAAACTACAATATAAAAGAATATAAAGCCCCTCTCCTTTTTGATGAAATTATTAACACATTGAAGATAGCTGAAGTAAAAGCTAATACAAAGGCCGGTAAAAAATATATAGAAGAAGACAGAGAGGGGAACAAAATTCACCTAGCAAGAAAAAGAAAAATACAAAAAATTATCGTGGCTGAAAATAATCTTCTCTTACAACCAAGTATGTTAAAAAAGGAGGCAGAACTATCACTACAAGCGCCATGCCCTGCACCTTACATAGAAGATATTATAACTCTCACTCCTGAAAAAACTGAATCACAATACGTATAAAACAGCGCCAAGTTCTATGATTAAAAATAACAAAAAACTCATTATAATTTCACTTTTTGTTCTAGCGCTTCTCGGCGGCTTTTATTTTTTCTATTTGAAACCAAAATTAAACCACTCAATTCAAGGAAGTTTTGGAAACCCTGAGGTAACTGTAATAGTTACAAAAAAACAGCCCGTACAACTTTTTCTAGAGCTACCTGGTCACGTTACTGCCTTTAAAATTTCTCAAATTCGGCCACAAATTAATGGCATAATTAAAAAGCGTATATTTGAGCAAGGCAGCTTTGTGAAAGAAGGCCAACAGCTTTATCAAATTGAGCCCCAAGTTTATCAAATTGCTTATGACAGAGCAAAAATTGCCCTAAAAAGTGCTTTGGCAAAAAAAGAACGCTACCAAAAATTGCTTGAACTTGATGCAGTCAGTAAACAGGAGCATGACGAGGCAGCAACCGAGCTGGCACAAGCCCAGGCTGATTTCAAAAAAAGCAAAACTGAGCTAGCTTATACAAAAGTTTTAGCACCCATTTCCGGCTATGTTGGAAAATCCAATATCCCTTCAGGTATGTTAGTCACAGCCAATCAAGCCGAAGTTTTAACCACAATTATCCAAATTGATCCGGTTTACGTTGATATGACGCAACCAAGCAAGGAAGCAGAAAAGTTATCGGAGCAAAAAGGTATTCCAGTGAGCTTAACCATAGATGAAGTACCCTATGAAAACCAAGGTGTGTTTTTATTTTCCGAAACTTTTGTTGATGATAGCACTGATTCCGTTCGTCTGCGTGCTGAATTTAGTAATAAAAATAAAAAATTGATGCCAGGAATGTTTGTGACTGCCAAGCTGCATTTGAAGTCATTTGAAGCCATAACCATCCCACAGCGTGCTACTATCCGTGGTAATGATGGAAACTTAATTGTGTGGGTGGTTGATGAAAATAATATAGCTAAACCCCGCCCTATCAAGTCTAGTCAAGCTTTCAACGACACTTGGATTGTCGAAGAAGGTTTAAACGAAGGAGAAAAAATTATTTATGAAGGCTTTCAAAAAATAGCCGATGGAGCCAAGGTAAATCCTGTTCTAGCGCCAGTTGAAGAAAAATCCGAGGGGAACAATTAATGTCAGATTTTTTTATTAACCGGCCAATTTTTTCCTGGGTGCTTGCTATTGTTGTGATGATGGCCGGAGCATTGGCACTGTTCAAAATGCCAATAGAACAATATCCCAATATCGCCCCTCCTTCTGTTTCAATTGCAACCAGCTTGCCTGGTGCTTCAGCCCAAGCACTTGAAAACAGCGTTACACAAATAATTGAGCAAAGCCTGATTGGCATTGATGCTTTGCGTTATTTTTCCTCAAGCTCTGATTCAGATGGCAATGTTTCCATAACTTTAACTTTTGAACCAGGAACTGATCCAAACATCGCCCAAGTGCAAGTTCAAAACAAGCTACAATCAGCTATGTCCTTGCTCCCGCCTGATGTTCAGCAACAAGGAGTGCGGGTTACTAAATCTAACAATAACTTTCTCATGGTTGTGGCGCTTTATTCGCCTGATGACTCTCTAAAAGAAAATGACCTAAGCGACATTTTGCTTTCTGATATGAAAGACCCAATCGCGCGTATTGATGGAGTTGGCAGTGTCACTGTTTTTGGTAATCCGCGGGCTATGAGAATTTGGCTGGATCCAGGCAAGCTTTTTGCCTATAAATTAACCATTAATGAAGTTATTAGCGCCATTAAAGCCCAGAATGCAGACGTTTCTGCCGGACAATTAGGCGGACTTCCTGCAGTTAAAGGGCAGCAAATTAATGCCACCATTACTTCCCAATCAAAATTAAAAACCGCAGAAGAATTCAGAAAAATCCTTCTGCGAGTGAATAAAAATGGCTCACAAATACGTTTAAAAGATGTGGCTAAAATTGAGTTGGGAGCACAAAGCTACAACACCACTGTGCGCTATAAGCGCCATCCGGCCACAGGAATGGCAGTAATTTTAGGCAGCGGCGCTAATGCTTTAAAAACTGCTAAAGCCGTTAAGGAAAGAGTTACCGAGCTTAGCAAAAATTTACCTCAAGGTGTCGAAGTAATTTACCCCTTCGATTCTACCCCTTTCATAAAACTCTCCATTAAAGGCGTAGTAACCACCTTGCTGGAAGCAGTGTTTTTAGTATTTTTGGTTATGTTGCTGTTTTTGCAAAATTTCCGCGCCACTTTAATTCCCACCATCGCCGTGCCTGTGGTGTTGCTGGGAACTTTTGCAATTTTGTTTTCTTTGGGTTTCACCATTAACACTTTAACAATGTTTGCAGTGGTGTTGGCCATTGGACTGCTGGTGGATGATGCCATTGTAGTAGTAGAAAATGTTGAGCGTATAATGCATGAAGAAGGCCTTTCTCCTAAAGAAGCTACACACAAATCAATGAAACAAATTACCGGGGCTCTTATAGGCATTGCTCTGGTTCTTTCCGCTGTATTCATCCCAATGGGTTTCTTTGGCGGCTCAGCCGGGGCAATTTATCGCCAATTCTCTATTACGATAGTTTCAGCGATGACCCTTTCCGTTTTAGTTGCTTTAATCCTTTCGCCCTCTCTTTGTGCCACACTTTTAAAACCACATAAACAAGGCAGTAAATTAAAGGATAATAAATTCTTGAAATTGTTTAACCTTAAACTTGAACAAAGCCGCGATTTTTACGTTACTACGGCCGATAAAATTATTCATAGAATCAAAAAATTTGTTCTTATTTATATCGTAATGGTTGGCGGTTTGGCGCTTTTATTTAGCCGCATCCCCACTTCTTTTTTACCCACCGAAGATCAGGGAATGATGTATTTAATGGCAAGCACCCCAAGTGGCGCCACCCTTGAGCGCACTGTAGAAAGCTTAAAAAAAGTTGAGGATTATTTTTTAGAAAAAGAAGCCAACAATATCGAACATCTTTTCACCGTCGCCGGCTTTAGTTTTGCAGGGCGCGCCCAAAATGCAGGATTTGGATTTATCGGCCTAAAAGATTGGAGCCTTAGAAAAGAGCCATCTCAACATGTAGCAGCAATTTCGGCGCGTGCTATGGGCGCCTTAAGCCAAATTAAAGATGCTTTTGTTTTTACGTTCTTTCCGCCGCCAATCCGCGAATTAGGAAATTCTTCCGGCTTTTCTCTAGAACTTCTCGATCACGGCGGCCTTGGCCATGCTAAACTTATGGAGGCGCGCAATCAATTGCTGGGTTTGGCGGCAAAAAGCCCGCTGCTGATTGGCGTACGACCTAATGATTTAAGTGATGTATCTCAATATAAAGTTGAAATTAATTACGAAAAAGCCATGGCCATGGGTTTATCAATCGCCGAGATTAACCAAACCCTGCAAAATGGCTGGGGTTCGGTTTATGTTAATGATTTCCTTGATAGAGGCCGCATCAAAAGAGTTTATTTACAAGGAGATGCGCCCCATCGCATGATGCCGTCTGATCTAAAAAAATGGTATGTCAGAAATAAAGAAGGAGAAATGGTTTCATTTGACAGCTTTTCTTACGGCCATTGGGTAATGGGCTCGCCAAAATTGGAAAGATTTAATGGAGTTCCTTCCAGCGATATCCAGGGCTCAGCAATTCAAGGTGTAAGCTCAGGCAGGGCTATGGAAGAAATGGAAAAAATAATTACGCAATTGCCAGAAGGCATAGATTATGCTTGGTCTGGGATTTCTTACGAAGAAAAGCTTTCAGGCTCACAAACCTTGGCGCTATATGCTATTTCATTGACGGTGGTATTTTTATCACTTGCTGCTCTTTATGAAAGTTGGTCGATTCCTTTTTCAGTAATTTTAGTGGTGCCCTTCGGAATTGCTGGCGCTGTTTTATTTGCTAAAATTTTTGGCATGAGTAATGACGTGTATTTTCAGGTTGGCCTCTTAACAACCATCGGCCTATCAGCAAAGAACGCGATCTTAATTGTAGAATTTGCCCGCAAGCTTTATGAACAAGGCCACGAAGCTATAGAAGCCACTCTAATTGCCACTAAACAACGCTTCCGCCCCATCATTATGACTTCAATGGCCTTCATACTTGGCATAACGCCTCTTGCAACCGCTAGTGGCGCCGGGTCCGCTAGCCAAAAAGCAATTGGCATTGGCGTTATGGGCGGAATGTTTGCAGCAACTTTTGTTGCCACTTTATTTGTGCCTATGTTTTATGTTCTAGTGCAAAAAATTGCGAAAAAATTAACAGGATTACTTAATGAAAATTAATTTTTTGCTTATCCTGACTTTACTATCTGCCTGCACTCTAGCGCCAGACTACAAGCGCCCTGAGGTTATCTTACCTTTTAAAGAAGCAAGCAATCCTGAAAAAGAAAAAATTACTGAAATTTCTTGGAACAGATTTTTTATCTCCCCCGACCTACAACATGTAGTTAAGATGGCCCTGGAAAATAATAATGATCTAAAAATCGCCGCTCTAAATCTTGAAGCAACGCAAGCTGCTAGGAAGGCTGCTCTTGGAAATCTAATGCCTACAATCAATGTTAATGCTTCCGAAACGCGTCAAAATGCTTCCGGCCCTTTAAGCCCTTACACGCTTAAAAAACAATTTCGCGCTAATCTTGGCGTAACTTCATATGAATTAGATTTTTTCGGTCGGCTGAACAGTTTAAGGATGTCAGCCTATGAAACCTTCCTGGCCACAGCCCAAGCTCATGAAGTTATGGAAATTAGCCTAATAGCCGAAACCATTAATGCTTATATACAGTTTTTAGCTGATAAAGAAATTGCTCAACTCGCTGAAGAAAATTTGGCCGCCCAATCCAAAAAATATGATTTAACCAAATTGCGCTATGAACATGGCCTTGACTCTAAAACCACTCTAATCACTGCTCAAACTTCACTTGAAGAAGCTCGGAGTGATCATGAAAATTATAAAAAAACCGCTAAACAAAGCTACAATGCTTTGATGATGTTAACCGGCAATTTTGATGAAAAATCTTTACCTCAGAATGTAAAAATCGACGATATTTTGATTAACGAAAATCTGCTTGATTTTGTACCTTCGAAGGCTCTGCTATCGCGTCCTGATATTAAACAAGCTGAGCATGTTTTAAAAAGCTCTAACGCTGATATTGGTGCCGCCCGCGCTGCTTTTTTCCCGACAATTTCTTTAACCGGAACTTACGGCTATGGCTCCCGCGAATTGTCAGATTTATTTTCCTCTAAATTATGGACTTTTTCCCCGCAGATTACTCTGCCGATTTTTAGCGGCGGGAAAAATATGGCCAACTTAAAAATCGCTGAAATACAGAAGAGAATAGAAATTATTAACTACCAAAAAGCCATCCAAACCGCTTTCCGTGAAGCTTTAGATGAATTATCACAAAGAGAGGCCGTGGCCAGCCAGCTCAAATCTTTCGAGGAAATTTTAAGGGCGAAACAAGAAGCCTTCATTATTGCCGACAAAAAATATAACTATGGTCTCATCAATAATAATGACAATTTGGATGCAAAAATAACATGGTTAGCAGCAAGGCAGGAAAGGCTTGGGGCGAAGAAGAATTATTTAGTTAATTTAGTTAGTTTATATAAGGTTCTGGGCGGAGGAAGTGAAAGTAAAGAAGAAATAAAATAATTGGCGTTGAGGGAAAATGCGGGGCTACAACTTTTTATAGTTCCAACTTACCTAATTTTCGTGTATCATAGGCGAACTTTAAAAAATCGCCTCTTAACCCATAAATATTTTGTTATTAGCGCAAGCCCTACGGGTAGGCAGGATAGCAATTTATTAGTTCTAAACGGTGGTCAGCAATTCAAAATAGACCTAGCTGCTCTTTTATCGGCAGGCGGAGTTAAGAAACCTAAAACAAGCCCATCAATTTTCTAAATTGACTGCATAACTGTGAGTTGAACTTTCTGCCGCTTCATTTCTTCATCAAAATAATCGAAATGCGCTTCTTGCTGGTTTTCCATATGCTGTACCAGCTTAATTGTTGCGTGATCATGCTTTAACTTAAGCGCTACTATCTGGGACTCATAAATTATTTTAACGCCGAATTTATCGACTAAACAGAGTTGGATATTCAGAACTATAAACTATTTACAATGGCGCCCTATACCAAACTAAAAATCTATATCCCACTAACCCCTCCTCCAAACACTCGGTA
>CAZCWN010000061.1:0-9254 GCA_964502375.1 uncultured Rhizobium sp.
TGGGGCAATTTGCTCAAGCAGTATAGTTAAGATTGCAAAACATTAGCCTGAATAAAAGCTGACAATAGTTTCCCGCCCTCTCTTCTCATCAATATTTTTCCCAAACAAACATGAAGCAAAATCTTCTAAAAAGATTTTATCTGGTTGCTACGTTATTTTACGCTTTTTTTTCAACCTCTGTAGAAGCCGCTGAAGCAGACAATGCCTCTACTGGTAAGTCGCTCTCTTCTCTATCTTCCCACTCCTCATTCTCTTTGGCTAAAAGAAAGGAAAACCCATTTGATAACCCTTCTGCAGTTTATACTTTGACTTCAGAAGATATTAGAAGAGCTGGTGCTACTTCAATTCCTGAGGCTTTAAGGTTGGTGCCTGGTTTAGACGTTGCGCAAATTGATGGAAATAAATGGGCAATTTCTTCCAGAGGTTTTAACCGTCAATTTTCAAGCAAGTTGTTGGTTATGATAGATGGTATGAATATTTATACTTCTTCTTTTTCAGGTATTCTTTGGAGTATGCATGATTACCCGCTTGAAGATATTGAACGTATTGAAGTTATAAAAGGGCCAGGTGGTACGATTTGGGGCCTTAACGCCGTTGACGGATTGATTAATATTGTAACAAAAAGTGCAATTAGAACACAGGGTGCTTATGTTTCTCAAATTGTTGGTACTCAAGCCAAGTCAATAACTGAAGCCAGATATGGTGGAAAAACCTCGCGCAATGATAGCTATCGCGTTTATGGTAAAGTGGGGTATAGAGAAGGTGCTGACAATTATAATACTAAAAAAGATGCACATAATGGTGATGATCAAGGAAGAGCAGGGTTTCGCTATGATATCACCTCCGTCAAAGGAAATTCCATTTCGCTCTTTGGAGAATATTATAAAGGAAATTCAGAAAGCTATTTCCCAGTTCTGAATGATAATAATAGAAATGATGCAAATTATATTGGTCTAAAATCGGGATTAAACTGGAATAAGAAATTTTCAAAAGGATCCGAGACAGTTTTTTCGGCATATTATAACCGTGTCAGCGCTGATGTTTCAATGCTTCGCTTCGTAAACTATGCAATCGATGTGGATCTACAGCATTTTTATGATTTTTCTCGGGATAACCAATTGACTTGGGGCGTAGGATACAGAGAAGTTACTGATAGATTTGGTTGGGCACCAGTTAATAATAATGTGATGATTTCATTTATTGAACCAGAGCTGACTTACCGCATATATAGCGCGTTAATACAGGACAAGTTTGCGATTATTCCTTTCAAACTTTATTTCACAGTTGGATCAAAATTTTCTTATAATGACTTTTCCGGTTTTGAATATCAACCAAGTGCTAGAGTGGCTTATTATCCAGCAAATAACCAAACCGTTTGGGCCGCTGTTTCCAGGGGAGTTAGAATACCAAACAGAAGCGATAATGGTATCATTGTAAGATTTCCAAATCTTGCAGTTATTTCATTCGAAGGTAGCGAAAAATTTGAGTCAGAAGAATTGATGTCCTACGAAGCTGGGTATAGAATTAAGCCAACCAAAAAAACCTCAGTGGATTTGTCAACATTCTATAATCAATATTCAAAATTAAGAACTTTCGAGCAAGGGGCGTCTCAGCGTGTATGCGGTTCCAACGTAGCTCAATGCTTCAGTACCATTCCAACTGCAGCAAATTTGGCGAATGCTGAAACTTATGGATTTGAGCTTGTTACTAAATGGCAGGCCACGCCAGATTTATCTTTAGAGGCTGATTATGAATTCATTAAAATCGATGTTCATTTAAGCGATAATTCAACTGACACTAAAACGCTTCTAAGCCCTTATGATCGCGCTGAAAGTGCAGAAGGGTTAACTCCAAAAAGCCAATTCAAATTTAAGGTGCTTTATGATGTGACTCCAAATGTGGAGTTCGATAATATTGTATATTACGTTGATAATTTACCTGATGGCGGTTCAACATATGGAGCTACTGGTTTGCCATCATATTTCCGATTTGATACTAGAGTAGGATATTTGCCGACTAAAAATCTTGATTTAAGTGTGGGAGTGCAAAATTTGTTTGATCAACGCCACTCAGAATATAAAGCCGGTTTATATGCTAATCGGGCTGAATTGGGCCGAAATCTTTTCTTCAAACTGGCGTGGCAATATTGATGCTGTTTTAAACTTTAAATCTCTTGCGGCCTTAAACCATTAAGGCAATCTGTCTGCTCCTCTTCGCGCTCATAGGATCTAATTATCCCACTTAATTATGAAGCCATCCGAGTTTAAGAGGCTGCTCAAAAAATCTTACGATGAGGGGCGGCCGTCCAAGTTGTTTATTATATTAATGATATTGTTGTTTGCTGTATTTGCTTTTTATCCATCTGATACTGTTTTTTTTGCCAAGAGAATAAGAGATAACGGTGTTCTTGTATATAGTATAGATCATTATGTAAGGTTCGTTAACACCGCAGCGCAGGTGGCAATTCCAATTATTCTAAGGGATAAAGTAGGAATGATGCAGGCGGCCTATGTTGGCATTGCTACGGTTGTTAGCACGCAAACATTGAAGCGAGTCTTTGATCATTTTTCAATAAGCGGCACCAAACTTGGTCAAAGACCAACAGGAAAAAAAAGAAATATGCCTTCCGGACATTCTTCCATGGTGTCTTGTGCTATGTATTTTGTATGTAAAAGATATGGAAAACGCCATGCCCTTTATCTGATTCCAGTGATGGTATTAACTATGTATGCCAGAATAATGATTAAAGCTCACACTTTTTCTGCTGTGTTGGCTGGCTGTATTCTTGGAATTCTTATGGCAGCGCTATTTACTTCGAAATATAAAAAAGAAGGCCATAAACCAAATATGAAGACATAGAGCATCTCTTAAGATCACTTTTTACGCAGCTTTTCTTACTGGTCTTTCTTATTAAATATATCTAACTCCTGATTATAAAATTCACTTCTGGCGCCAAAGGCACCCATGACGGAATAGAATATATTGTCTTGAGAATTGTGTTGCCGCTTGGCCAGATCAGCGTTAGTTAAATTATGTTCTTTTTTAAAGCGATCCGACATCCAAACAATAAACGGAATTTCTTTCTGCAAATTTGGCGCAATTGTGTAAGGAGCGCCGTGTAGATAAAAATTATACTCGCCAAGCGATTCCCCATGATCGGAAATGTAAATCAACACTGAAGATGTATCCTTTAAAGATCGAAGCAGAGATATAGTGCTATGTAGGAAATAATCAGTGTAAAGAATTGTATTGTCGTAAGCATTCACCAACTCATCATAGCTGCATTTTTGCAGTTCAACAGATTTGCAAACCGGCTTAAACACAGCAAATTGTGCAGGATATTTTGAATAATATAAAGGCCCATGGCTGCCAGCTTGGTGCAATATAACAAAATTATTTTCGTGAAGATGTTTTTTCAGTTCTGTATCTAGCTGATAAAGTAAAATTTCGTCATAAGAAACTAGTGATTTGCAATCATCTCCTTGGCACTTTCGGCTTATATCTTCCACTCGCTCATATTGCGCGACATTTATTTTTGGCTCTCCCCAATTATTACTTCGCCAAAAAACATTAACATTTTGCCGTTGTAAATATGTTGGCAATAATTCGTAAGAACTGCTTAACGAGCCATGCGAGCCTAAATGCGATAACATACATTTGATAGATTCGGTAGTGTAAGTTGTACAAGATTTTGTATCGCGCATGGCCACAACGCCATCTTCAGCAAGATAGGGATTAGTATTGCGTTGATACCCATAAAGCGAAAAATTCGCCTTCCTGGCTGATTCGCCAATAACTAGAACTACAGTGGTTTTATTACTATTCAAAAAATGCGCATCGGGAATTTTTGTTTCTTTGCGATTTTTTTTAGCAATCAGACTATAATATCTTAATGAATTCCCGATATAAGATGAAGGCAGTGCCAGCCCGCCTAGGCTCTTGGCGTTTTTATCAAACCACAACCAGCTTTTTGAATTTGCGTAAGCAAAAATAAAGGTGAACAAAATAGCTATAATCATCGTGGCAAAGCGCTTCAGCGTGGTGGCCTTATAAATTTTAATGCGAGCAATAATAGTGCTAGGCAATATTCCAAGCAGTAAAATATATAGTAATAGCTTAGGGTGATATAATTCAGATGCTTCGCCAAAATCGGTGTTGAAAACATTACCCATCATCGTTCGATCAAGGATAACGTTGTAATTATTTATAAAGTAATAACCAACAGCATTGCCAATCAGCAAAAAAATGCAGAGCGGTTTAACAATAATTGGTGCGAAGGATAATATTGTTACTAACAAAAAGACCGAAACAAATTGCGCAATTGCTAGTTCCAACAATATAATCAAACCGTTGAAAGAGTGATAATCCACATTCGCAAGAGCAAATGAAAATAACGGTTTGTGATAAAGAATCAAAGCTACAGCCGAATAAAGGAGAGCAAATGCAATGCTGCTGCAATTGAGGTTTTGCAGTTTTATATATTGTAAGATTTTCAAAAATTTCCGAGCCATGATTTTATTTTTCTCTTAACCGCTGATTACCGCTCTTAAACATTCATCATAACTAAAAAGTTTAAGCAGGTCACGAAATTTTTGGCTTTCTTGATTTAATAATTGTGGGTCGCGATGCAGAATTAACGCGGCTTGTTGGTGGGCAAGGCTTAAAATATCAGCATCAAAATTAAGGTCGGCCATTTTAAATTCTGGAAAACCACTTTGTTTAGTGCCAAGTAATTCGCCGCTTCCACGCATTTTTAAATCTTCTTCGGCAATAAAAAATCCATCATTTGATTGGCGCAAAATATTAAGACGTTTGCGCCCATTAATGCCAAATTTCTCGCCGTAAAGCAAAATACAAAAAGATTTTTTGTCAGATCTGCCCACGCGGCCGCGTAACTGGTGTAATTGTGATAATCCAAAATTTTCCGCATTTTCGATGAGGATTATTGTAGCATCTGGAATATCGACGCCCACTTCAACTACTGTAGTGGCAACTAAAATCTTCAAGTCTCCTTCTGGCTTTGCAAATTCTGTCATTACTTGATCTTTCTCAGCTTCTTTCATTTTTCCATGCAGCAAACCAACTTTTTTATTGCCAAAAATTTTTATTAACTCTTCATATTTTTTTTTCACACTCGCCAATTCAGCTTCAAGCGCTGCTATATCTCCGCTTTGATTTTCAATGGCAGGGCAAATCCAATAAATTTTTTCCCCACTTAGAAGCGCGCGCCGCATAGCTTCGTAAAGCTCATCAGTTTTTTTTGCCGACATTATCACGGTTTTAATTTCCTGGCGATTTTTTGGTTTCTCAGACAAAATTGAAATATCCATATCGCCATATAAGGCCATCATCAGGCTGCGCGGGATAGGCGTTGCGCTCATTAAAAGCACGTCAACATCATTGCCTTTTTCAATAAGTTTTAAGCGCTGCATAACGCCGAAGCGATGTTGTTCATCAATTATGGCTAACCCGAGGTTTTGGAATTTTACCTCATCTTCTAAAGCCGCATGAGTGCTGATTAGAATATCTATTTTTCCTTCTGCTAAATTTTTAATAATTTCAGATTTTTGTTTTTTTGTGCTGTTACTTGTTAACAACTCAATACGCATTTTGGTATTCTGCAAAAACTTGCGAAAGTAAGCCAGATGCTGCTTGGCAAGAACTGTAGTGGGAGCAATCACACAAGTTTGTTTCTTTTGTGAAATAGTTTGGAGGCAGGCCGATATTGCAACCACAGTCTTGCCACTGCCAACATCGCCTTGCAAAAGGCGCAACATTTTTTTGCTTGAGCAAATTTCGTGTAAAATTTCTTTAATAGCATGGAGCTGTGATTCTGTAGGAGCAAACGGAAGAGAGGTAAGAAAAATTTCGGTTAAATTTTGAGTTGGGGCAATAAAATTCTTATTGTTTCTCGACCGGGCCTTAGCTAGCATAGTGGCTATTTGCCAAGCTAATAACTCATCATAAGCAAGGCGTCTGCGGGCTGGATTTTGCGGCAAAAAATCATCTTGTGAAATTGGGTTGTGAATTTTTTCTAGAGCCTCTCCAAAGCTTGGCCAGATTTGTTGGCGCAATAATTTCTCTTCGAGCCAGTCGCCATTTTTTTTATCAATTTTTTGTAAAATTTCCGTAATTTTCTGGCGTAGAAATTTTTGAGTGATGCCTGCAGCTAAAGGATAAATTACATTTATTTTTGGTAATTTTTCGATTTGTGAAGCAGGCAAAATTTCTTGAGGGTGAATAATTTCATTCTCACCAGATAAACGCTGCAAATGCCCTAAGACAGCGATCTCAGAGCCAATTGGCATTTTGGAAATTTGGCTTGGGAAAATTTTAAAGAAAACCAGACTGACATAGCTACTTGGTGTGTAGCAAATCACTTTATAGGGTTGGCGGTTGGTAGCCGGTTTTATGTGTGATTCAACCTTGCACTTAATGACTACTAAGCTCTCGTCTGTAAGTTCAAAAAGGCGAGGACGAAATAAAATTTTTTCAAAGCGCGTGGGCTTATGTAAAAGTAAATCAAAGATTTTATTTCCCTCGACAAGCTTTTCAAGATAACGTGCGAGCGCAGGACCAACTCGGGCTAAAGAGGTAAGGGGGCTTAATAAAAGTTGTAAATTCATGGTGCCAGTCTTGATGCGTAGTGCTTAGGACATAATGCTTAGGCTAAGCATTATGCACTAGGCACTATTCTTCTCCACGTTGATTTCGCCTGTTTTCATCGCGTCTTTTGATTGATTCTCTTTTATCATAAAGTTTTTTACCGCGACCTAGCCCAATAACAACTTTGATAAAATTTTTTTTGTTAAAAAATATTTTAAGCGGGATTAATGAATAACCTTTCAAGTGCATTTTGCCGATGATTTTTTGCAGCTGGGTTTTATGTAAAAGTAATTTTCTTGGCCTTTTGGGAGCATGATTGAAGCGGTTTGCGCCTTTGTATTCCGTTATATTACAATTAGTTAAAAACAATTCGCCGGAAATTTCTGCAACATAGGCCTCGTTAATATTTGCTTTGCCTTCGCGCAGCGATTTTACTTCGCTGCCAAGTAGCATAATTCCTGCTTCTATCTCTTCTTCGATTGCGTAATTAAAATGTGCTTTGCGGTTTAAAATTTGCATGATGCCGCCTCGGTTTAATAACTTGGTTTAAAGTCTCTGATTTATTCATGGCAAACTTTATCTTGCAATTAAAAACCCCATCAGTAGTTTGCCCCGCCTCCTATTTTTGCTGCTCTTAAATTAAGCATTATTTCAACTTAAAATTTTCATTTATGCCTCTTTACGAGACCGTTTTTATCGCTAGGCAAGACTTAACTGCTGATGACGTTGATGCCTTGACTGACAAGCTTTCCAAGATCATTACTGATGGCAATGGAAAGATTGTTTCTAAAGAATATTGGGGTTTGCGCAATTTAGCTTACAAAGTAAAAAAGAATTATCGCGGCCATTATGTTTTGCTTAATATAGATGCTGAATATCCTGCTGTTGCTGAGCTTAAGCGCGTTATGGGTTATAATGAAAATATTATCAGAAGTATGATGTTTAGAGTTGAAGCTCATCAGGAAGAATCACCGCTTTTTATTTCTACACATGCTAAGGATTATAAAGCTGGTAAATCTCCAGCTAAGAAAGAGCCAAGCAAAATTGACCTGGTTCTTGATCAAGTTCAATTTGAAGTTTAAGGAGAAAATATGGTTATAAGAACTAATAATAAAAATACTGCTAACCAACAAGGTAGCGAAGAAGGATATATAAAAGTCTCTTTGGTTAACCAAAGTGTTTTTATCAGAAAGAAAAAAGCCTGTCCTTTACGCGATATTTCTATTGCTGAAATCGATTACAAAAATACTCGTTTGCTGAATAAATTCCTTTCTGAAAGAGGTAAAATTATTCCAAGCAGAATTACAAATGTTGAAATAAAAAAACAAAGAGCTTTGGCAAATGCAATTAAGAGAGCACGCCATTTGGCTCTGATTTCTCCAATCACAAAAGATCTAGTATCTGCATAATTAAATTCCCCGCAAATCATGAAAATCATCTTAATTTCTGCCATTTCTAATCTAGGCAAAATTGGCGATGTTGTGGAAGTAAAAAATGGCTATGCCAAAAACTTTTTAATTCCTAACAAAAAAGCCATTTGTTTTACCTCAAATAGCTATAAGGTCTTTGAATCCAAGAAGCATGAGTTTGAGCAAGAGAATCAAAAAAATCGTTCTGATGCTGAAAAAATTAAAGAAAAAATTGCCGGCAAAGAGATCATCATTATTGAAAATGCTTCCGATGATGGAAGGCTATACGGTTCAGTAACTTCGGCTCTTATTGCTGCAAAAATTAATGAAGTTGCAAATATTAACAGCATTTCTCGTAATGACATTTTCTTGAAAAAACCAATTAAAGAAATTGGTGTTTATGAAATTGGTCTGGCGCCACATTCTGAAGTTGCTTTTGATGTACGCTTGATTGTTAGTAGAAGTGAATCAGAAGTTAGTGCACTTTTAAAGGCTGAAAAAAAAGGAAATAAATCTGAAGCAAAAGAAGAAAATGCAGAAGCTGTAGAAAAATCTGAAAAGCCTAAAAAAAAGAAAAAATCTGAGCCGAAGGCTGAAGAAGTAGCAGAAGCTGCTTAGAAGTTTGATTCTAATTTTATTCTTAAAACCGTCCTGGGGTTTCCTAGGACGGTTTTTTGTTTTTAAGGGCTACCTTTTTCTTTCCACCGCATAATGGAAAAAGAAAATTAAGAAGTGTTTAAATCAAAAAACTCTTGACAGCTATTTTCTTTTTTTAGTTTAAAAACTTTTATCTTCTTTAGTAAATTTTCTCCAGTTAAGTAAAAAAAAATTTAACTAAAAAATTATTAATAATTTTTTAGAAACTTTTCCTAATTACCCTTTCTACGCCCTTTATTTTCCTAGTATGATGACAATCATAAAAAAAGTATAATTATGATGTTGACATATTAAAAAGTCCGTGTTTAATGTGCGGCCTCCTAACTTTTGGTATGTCGATAAAAAACGAAGCAAGATTAGTTAGTGAACTTGTCAACAGTCGAGCAAGACTGAAAAATCTCTTTAATTAATTTCAAAATTCATAATTAACTCGAAAAGCGTTAATGCTTTCGAGCCTTTGATTTTTGACTTAATATTGATCTGACAAGAAGTTGTTTAAAATCGTGAATATTGATAACTAGAGAATACCGCAATAACACGAGACAGCAATGTCCGTGCAATTAGCGAATTTAATAAACAAAA
>CAZCWN010000062.1:0-8863 GCA_964502375.1 uncultured Rhizobium sp.
ACTACTCTTATTTGCATAGTTAGTTAAAATTTAAAATTAATTTAATGTTAGTTGACCCATGACATACTGCAAAATTCCGCCACGTTTGAAATATTCAATTTCGTTGCTGGTATCAAGGCCGCAGGTCAATATAAGTTCTTGCTTAGAGCCATCTGGGTTTGTGATGATGCACTTAATATCTTGTCTTTCTTTGATGCTAGGGCTGATCCCTAAGATATCAACAGTTTCGTCACCTTTTAGGCCAATAGTTTTACGAGTGTCAGGAATTTTAAAAATTAGCGGCAGCACACCCATGCCAATCAAATTAGAGCGATGAATTCTTTCAAAACTCTCGGCAATTACTGCTTTAACCCCAAGCAACAATGTTCCCTTTGCCGCCCAGTCTCTAGAAGAGCCAGTGCCATATTCCTTACCGGCAAAAACCACCAAAGGAATATTTTTTTCTTTAAACGACATCGCCGCATCGTAAATGCTGGCTACTTCCCCAGTAATATTTTTGGTGAAGCCCCCCTCTTTGGTTCCTCCTAATATTTCATTTTTGATGCGAATATTAGCAAAAGTTCCGCGCATCATAACTTCGTGGTTACCACGCCGCGCGCCATATGAATTAAAATCACGTGGTTCAATATTTTTGCTTTTCAAATAAGCAGCAGCGGGAGAAGTTAAAGAAATATTTCCAGCTGGAGAAATGTGGTCAGTGGTAATAGAATCACCAAACATTGCTAATATGCGCGCGCCCTTAATATCAGAGACTTGTTCAGCTTCTTTGCCAACACCATCAAAAAAGTTTGGTAGCCGAATATAAGTGCTATCTGGGTTCCAAGAATAAGTATCAGATTTTTCAACCTGGGTTTTTTGCCAAGTAATATCGCCTTTGAAAAGATCAGAATATTTTTTTACAAAAACTTCGCGCTTAACGTGATTATTAATAACCTCATCAATTTCTTCCTTACTAGGCCACAAATCTTTCAAAAAGATTTTTTTACCATTTCTATCAGTGGCAATAGCGTCAGTTGCTAGATTTGTTTTCAAAGTTCCAGCTAAAGCATAGGCCACAACCAGCGGCGGAGAAACAAGGTAATTAGCTTTAACTAAGGAATGTATACGACCTTCAAAGTTGCGATTTCCAGATAAAACAGCACCGACTACCAAATTTTTTTCTTTTATTGTCTCCTCAATTTTACTATGTAACGGTCCAGAATTACCAATGCAGGTGGCACATCCATAGCCAACCATGTTAAAACCAAGTTGGTCGAGATAATTTTGCAATCCTGATTTTTCCAAATATTCGCTAACTACTTGCGACCCAGGGGTCAAAGAGGTTTTGACATGACCTTTTACTTTTAACCCTTTTTCAACCGCTTTTTTAGCAAGCAGGCCTGCGGCCACCAGCACTGAAGGATTAGAAGTGTTAGTGCAAGAAGTAATAGCAGCAATAACGATATCTCCATCAGAGATATCGCTGTTTAATTCAGGAATAAAAATTTTGCCATCATGGCTAGAACCAAGCTCTTTTTGAAAAGCTGAAAATGATTCCGGAGCTTTAGATAGAATTACGCAATCTTGCGGCCTTTTTGGGCCAGCCATGCTTGGTTCCACAGTGGAAATATCAAGCTCAACAATATCACTAAATTCTGGCACTAGATTATGATCGCTAGTAAAAATTCCTTGTGCTTTGGCATAGCTTTCAACTAAGGCAATTGTTTCCTCGCGACGACCGGTGAGATGTAGATAGTCAATAGTAACTTGGTCAATTGGGAAAATTCCGCAACTTGCGCCATATTCAGGGGCCATATTAGCAACAGTAGCACGGTCCGCCAAAGAAAGACTTGGCAAGGCAGGACCAAAAAACTCAACGAATTTTCCAACCACCCCCTTTTTACGCAGCATATTAGTGATGGTTAAAACCAGATCAGTTGCGGTTACCCCTTCCCTGATTTTACCACTTAATTTAAACCCAACTACTTCTGGAATAAGCATAGAAATTGGCTGCCCAAGCATTGCAGCCTCAGCTTCTATACCACCAACACCCCAGCCCAAAACTGAAAGGCCGTTGATCATTGTAGTGTGGCTATCAGTACCAACAACAGTATCAGGATAAGCCAGAAACTCACCAACTATTTCCTTGCTCCATACTACTCGTGCTAGATTTTCCAAATTTACCTGATGGCAAATTCCAGTTCCAGGCGGCACAACATTAAAATTATCAAAAGATTTTTGTGCCCATTTTAAGAATTCATAACGCTCAGAATTACGCTCAAATTCCAAATCGACATTTTTGCGGAAAGCATCTTTCGAACCAGAAAAATCAACTTGCACCGAGTGATCAATAACCAAATCAACTGTAACCAGAGGATTAATTTTTTTTGGATCCTTATTCATTTTTTTTACGGCATCGCGCATAGCCGCCAGGTCAACAACAGCAGGCACCCCCGTAAAATCTTGCATTAAAACGCGAGCAGGAGAAAAAGCAATTTCGATACGTTTCTCAGGATTTTTTACTGAATCAAAAATTGCTGTGATGTGATCCGTATTTATTACATCGCCATCAAAATTTCTGACTATATTTTCCAACAAAATTTTTAAACTAAATGGTAATTTGCTGATATCACGATCAGCCTTTTTTGCTGCTTCTGATAAAGAAAAAAACCGATAATTTTTGTCACCGACCCTTAAAAAAGATTTCGGAATAAAATGTTTCATGTTTTAAGAATTTGAAGTTGCGGAAACCAACCAATTTGGATTTGGCGAGCTCATGTCTTTTTTGAATGTCCAGGTATCAATTAATCGAACAATCTCATCTTTTCTACCTTCCACTATTTGTGAATCTTTATTAACCACATAATTGATTTGTTTTGATACAAACTTAACCGCCACCGAAGCCATATTTTCCATTGTCATAGCCGAAATTATTTCTGCACTTTCAATAGCAATTACATTGGTGATTAGAGTTTGTTCCATTTCTTTGCGCTGCTTGATAGCGGCTTCAAAACCAAGATAAATTTTTTCTGATAGCAGGAATTTTAAGGCCTCTAAATCCTCAGCAGCAAAATATTTCAGAACCATTTCAAATGCTGATTTAGCGCCATTTAAGAAAAACTCTGCTGAAATATTGCAGCGTTGCAAAATTTCGACAAAAACGCGTATAGTATTGTCGTCTAGTTCATTAATAATTTTCTCACTATTCTGATTATCGATGGCAAGTAATGGTTGATCACCCTGTGCCGCCTGGGCCTGGTGCTGAATGACTTTATTGAGAATTTCTTCGCGCTGTTTAGCAATCTTTTCTTCAATTTGTTTTTTTTCTTCATCATCAATTTTTCCAAGCTCTTTGCTGAGTTTATAAAAAATGAAAATCGCAAGAACAGCAAAGAAAATAATATCCATCATTTGGAAATAATTGGTGATTGGGGCAGACGACGGGGATCGAACCCGCGACCCTCAGAACCACAACCTGATGCTCTAACCAACTGAGCTACGTCTGCCATAATACATTTATGCGAGGGCGCAGAACTTTAGGAATGAAACTGGCTTTGTCAAGGGCCGTGAAGTACAAATTACTCTTCTAGCAACTACTCAATCATCTAGTTACTTATGCCAAGGAACTTAGTTGATTTTCTATACCAGACAGCGTTGATTCATGCGCCCTTACTTCATTACTTATACCATTAAGAGCATCCTCAAGCTCTTTAATACTTGGATCACTTGGATCAGCTTTCCTTATTTGTTCTAACTCAAATTCTTTTATTTTCTTATTAAGGTTGGCAACTTTCAGCCTAGCATCAACCTGCATTTTATTAAGTTTAAGCAAATCTTTATAAGCTTGATTTGCCTCTGCTGGATCAGCATTTGGCACACCCAAGAATGGGTTACCCGCTTTCAAGCCTACATCAGGAGTTTTTATCAAAATATCAGAAAGTGTAGCACCGAATTCTACGCTCATACCCGTTGGAATGACGCCAGCAAACGTCTCCTGAACATTAGAAGCTTTTTCAATTTGTGAAGCTGCTTCGTTAAATCTTTCAACCAAATCCTTCACCTCTTTAATGTTAGCTGGGTTGGCAACAGCAATTCTATCTTCTATATCATTAATATCTTTATTAATTTGTTCAGAGCGCTCTGCGTAAGCTTTCTCAAGAGGCTCTAAATGAACTTTCATATTTCTTAATTCATCCCACGCTTCAGCAAATATCTTTTCTTCCTCAGCCTTACGTGTCTTGACGAAATCGCTTAATTCAGTGAGGCTTTTGTCTGTTTCATCTTGCGCTTTAATAATGGCCTCAGTGCTGTCTGGAGCAGCTTCTTTGCCTGGTGCAAGTTTGATTGGAGAATTTTTTCCCTCATCAATTATTTCTTTTAAGGCTGCTTCTAATTGAGGATTCATTTCAGTTACGAATAATCCCTTACGCATAGGCTCTAGAGCCTGTAGCTCTTTTTCTGCTAATTCATATGACATAGTGCGTTTGGCTAGCCCTTCTCTTATTTCATCTTCTTTATTTTTAACATGTGAGTTTAGAGTTTCTGCCATTCTAGAAAGTGGATCCCCTTTATCTTTAACGCCAAATTGATGATAAAGATGATTCAAATCCGCTGCTTTTTCATAAACTGTTCTTTTATCAGCTTTATTACTGAAGGCAGCAAAAGCCTGATCAAATGCATCATTTTTTAATTTTCTGGATTCATTTTCCAATCTTCTTGCTTCTGCGCTGCGCGCTTGTGTAACAATGTTTGGCGTAGTTAAATCACCACCATAACGCTGATCAAATTCATTTAATGAATAATCCCGTAACTGGCGCATCAGGAAGGCCTTTTTGCTCTCTTCTAAACTAGGCTCAGCAAGATAATTTAGTGTAACATTCCTTTTTATATCCTTCTTCGCTTTATCCTTTTCTAGTGCAATTTCGCCACCATGACCAAAGGCAGAAATATTTCTTTCAGCTACTCTACCAGCCGCCCCGGCAGTTTTATACCATGCTCTTTTAGCGGCACCAGCAATTGCGCCAGACAAGCCTCCGTCACTAAATTTTTTATTTTTATATTCTTCTTGCGCTTTTTTGATTGCTTCTTGGCCAACAACTTTTGCGGCAAATATTTCCTGCGCTGCCTCTGGCCTGCTAATAGCTTTTTTTCCTGTAAAAACGCTGGTTAAAGAGTTGATACCATAAGAACTTTTGGTGCCCCAATTGTCGATCCATTTTTTTTCGGTTTCTTGATCGCGAATAAATTTATTATCTTTGAGATATTTGAGATATTCATTTTGCTTCTCTTTATTTGAACTGAATTTTTTAGCCGCTTCATCCAGGGTTAATTCTGCTTCTTCTCTCATGAAATTTTTGATGCTTCTACTGCCGAGATAATCTTTTATTGCATCACTGCCACCAACCAGATTGGAGCTTGCCCAATTCTCAGCAGCATCTCGCAAATGTTTTTCTGCTTTCTCTCCAAATAGGATTTTATCTGGATCAGCGCTTTTCATTTTTTTAGCTTCTTCTTTTAAGAAATTTTTAAGCGGTTCTTTTACTAATTTTTCATCCAGGCGCTTTAAAGTAGTTTTCATATCGATGCCTGCCAACGCCATTTTGCCAGCATTTGTTTCAGCTTTTAATTGCATAGCTTTAATAACTGAAGAACGGATATGGCTTTCTGCAGCCTTCCCTACTAAACCTTGAGAGGCAGCCTCTTTTTTGGCCTGATTAATTGCACCATCGATAGTTAAATTACGCATCCAAGATCTGGGGCCGCTGGGTAAAAAATCCGTATTCCGATCTAAGGCATCAGCAATGCCAAGTTTTCTGGCAGCCAGCGTGCCTGCTTTTATAGCCTCAGTGCCAACCGCAGAGCCAGTTTCAAGCGCTTTGCTGAAGCCCATTTGCGCTAATTTTAATCCTTCCGACATTAAATTGCCTGCTGAACCTGCACTAGGACCGGCCTCAGATTTAGTTCCCATTACCGTAAACATAGAATCGGCCAAAGATCCTACTTTAGCCAAAATTATCTGAGTAATAAAAATCAGCCCACCAATAGTTAAAAAACTCGTGAACCATTCTACCAAATTTCTGTTATCAACCGAAGATCTAATAACATTTATTTTCATAGTGGTGATACCCCAGCTATAAGGACAAGCGCTAAAATGAAGCAAATCGCTGAAATATATATCAAGCAAATTCAGAAAATTATAAAGAACCAAAAACACCACAAGAATCTCAAAAGATCTACCTCCCAAAAATGCCACCCATTTTTTGAACATACCCTCAGTTTGCTTAAACAGCGCAAAGCACATGAAAAGGGGCCCCAGAGCTAAGACAAAAATAATCTTCATCAAGCTGATCAAATAAATTCCTGCAGCAAAAAGCATCACATAAATAAAGTAAGCAATCAGCCCGTAAATTATGGGAATATAAAGCAAGCCAAAGAATGGAGCTCCGAAAAATAATCCAAAGATTTTCTTAGCTGAACTTTCAGAAAGCAGTTTTTTGATCATCAAATCCACATAAGAAAAGCGTGTGGCGCTACTTACATCAGTAGCCCTATCCATTTGGGCTATTACTATCGCAGAAGTTGGGTTAAGATTTTTATCAGATAAATCCATAACCATTGCTACAACATAATTCATGCTATCTTTGAAGAAGCCTACAATTATTTGGTCATAGAAATACCAGCTATTAGGGCTAATGAAAAATATGATAAGCACTATTTTTACCATTCTACTCATTAATTCTTTGGCACTAAGCTCAACAACGCCCATCAAGTGTGCGGCCCCAAAAAATGCTACATAAAAACCCAGAGCCATTTGTACAATTAAAACAAAACCAGAATCTTGAACTAGAGATTTATACATCCCTTCAATAATACCGCCCGTCCTCTTCTCCTGAACTGTAGTAGTATCACCATCAACAACATATTGGTAAGTAGTTTTGCCAAGCAGAACATTCTCTACAGTTCGAACAAGATATTCAATCAAACCAGCATTGGCAGCGTCGCCAGACTCTCCGACACCACGGAGAAAAGTTAGATTATACTGGCCCGTATTATCAGAATAATAATCATCATAAATGATAACTTTAACCTTCTCGCCGGCGATATGATAAGAATCATCAGCGGTGTTTGTATCCACAGCATTATTGCCAGCATTATCATCCTTCATAAAGATTCTAGAATTGGTACTTCTAAAAACATATTTAGTGGCATCATTACCCTTGTCGTCAATGCATGTTCCTGCTTCACCAGTTGTCTTTATATCGCAGATTGGCTCTTCTGAGAGCAGATGGTAAACCCGATTTGGCACTGTAACCCCGTCTTTTCCCCATAGCGAAATATAAGCACCCATACCTTGATTAAACATACATGGTGTTTGCAGGTTAGGGTCACTAATTCTGGTCTCATCTTTATTATAATAGCCTAGAGAAAAGTGATAATTTCCGTAATCAGTAGCAGCACCAAATTGTTGGGTACAAGTGCATTTTGCCGGGTCATTCTGATCAGTAACAGTGCTGCAATCAACATCACTGCGCGGAAGGCCATTATTTCCATTTTCTGGTTGAGGGCTAACCCTTTTAAAGCTTTTTGCATAACAAATACAATTGGTAGCACCATTACCCTTAGCGCAAAAATCACATGTCGTAGCCTTGGAAGGATCGTCAATTTTCCAAGGAAGCCAGGAACCAGAAATGTAAATTAGGAAATCATCACCATTAGATTTGAGGCCGGTGTCATGCCAGACAGCTGTTTGCCCTCCAGTAAGAGAGTCGTAAGTTCCAGTAACGCCATCCATAGTAGGATTAGCTGAAACAGTAACTGATTCTGTATCAAATTCATCAGCGCTAACACAGCCAGTGTCACAGGAAGCAAGCGCAAAAAGCAGGGAAATCGTCAGAAAAATTTGTGTTATTTTCTTGGCGATATTCATTTATTAATGGGAAGGAAATTGAGCTAGAGCCGCTTTGGATGTGGTCTAAGCGTCATGGTACCTGCGGCCGGACTTGAACCGGCAAGGGCGTTAAAGCCCCACGGATTTTAAGTCCGTTATGTCTACCATTCCATCACGCAGGCAAAAGTGAGGCGCGCAAACTAGAAGCCATCACACAAAAATTCTACAATTTTTTTTACTTAATAAATTCGCTTAAAACTTTTTCAAAATCCACCAGTGCCACTCCTTTCTTAACAAAGGCAGAGCCAATTTTATCCAGCAAAATAAAAGTTAAATTGCCATTCTCATTTTTTTTATCTTTGTAAAGATGGCTGATAAGATTTTGTTCATTCCAATTTATCCTCAGCTTTTTTGCATCAAGCACGAAACCACACTTTTCTAAGTAAGATTTGATGCGCAAAAAATCATTTTCAGAAATTAAAGAAAAATTTTGCGACATTTTTGCGGCCATCGCCATACCTAGAGCGACGGCCTCACCATGCAAAATTTCATCTGAATAATTGGTTTCCGTTTCAAAAATATGACCAAAGGTATGGCCAAAATTCAACAAGGCCCGATCACCTGACTCTCTTTCATCGCGGCCAACAATCTCAGCTTTAATTTCACAGGAGCGAGTGATGATTTTTTGCAAAATTTCTTCATCAAGGGAGAAAATTTTTTGATGATTTTTTTCTAAAAATTCAAAAAATTCGGCATCGTGAATAAAACCATATTTAACCACTTCTGCGTATCCCGCTCTAAGCTCACGATCTGGTAAAGTTTTTAAAAAATTTAAATCACAAATCACTAATTTCGGCTGATAAAAACTGCCAATTAAATTTTTTCCTGATTTACTATTAATTGCCGTTTTACCACCAACAGAACTATCAACTGCAGCCAAAAGCGTGGTGGGAACCTGAATAAAATCAACACCGCGCAACAAAATCGAAGCAATAA
>CAZCWN010000063.1:0-8658 GCA_964502375.1 uncultured Rhizobium sp.
AGCTTTAATGGAGGCTGCTAGACGAGGAGATACAGCCACAGTACAAACCCTAATCGAACAAGGAGCAGAGGTTAACTACAAAGACGAAGGAGGAAGGACAGCTTTAATGGAGGCTGCCAGAAATGGGCACGATGAAATTTCTAACATGCTAATTGCAGCCGGAGCTGATTTTCATTTTCTAAGTAATCCTAATGATAATAGTACCTTAACACAGCGCCAGTTATCATTATCAGAAATTTCATCAGAGGAAGCAACAAACCTATTAAGAGAATTTGCTATTTCAGGAACCCTACCCAGCCTTACTCGATATATTAGGGATTATGATTTATACATTGTTAATCTCTTGATCAGAAAGGGGGGCAATTCCAATCAGCAAGATGAAGATAAATATACACCACTAATGCATGCTATTAAGAGAGGTAACCAAGGAGTGGCTCTGGAACTAATTAAAAATGGCGCTTGGCCCAATCCTCAAAGCAAAGATGGCTGGTCGGCTTTAATGTTTGCTGTAGAGAGGAGATATGATAAAATTGTCGAGACTTTAATTAAAAATAAAGCCAGGCTTGACCTTAGAAACTCTGAGGGAAAAACAGCCTTGACACTTGCTGCTGAGACGCAACCAGCAATCCCTTTTATATTAAACACAATAATCCTTACCGCGATTGAAGAATTTCCAAATACTGATGAGCGGGATTGGCGTGATTTTCAAAACCAATTAAGCAATCCAATTATTTTGAATAAGTTGGTTTCAAACACAGCTATTATGATTTTTTCATTTTCTTCCGATGAGCAAGAATCTCTTCGTGCTGAGATCATTAATGAATTTGATACCATAATTAGCGCGGCAGATTTATTCAAATTTAGAGAATTAAGGAAAGAGTTACTAGCCACCCCCGAATTCGCCAATGACTATAAGATGCAGTTAACTGTGATAGAAAATTTAGCTGCAAATAGAGAGTCAGATAGAGCAAATACTGACATTTCGGCTACTCTAAACGATCCAAGAATGACCGCCGAACAAAAAGAAGTTTTTCTGCGAATATTCCGTCGCGTAATTGGAGAACCAAATTTTGGCTCCGAATCTAAAGAAGAATCATTAGAAGAGAAAAAGGAAGAACACCAATCTTTGAATCTATCAGAACTAATGTTGGGAATTAATAGTGTAGAAGCCCTTCTTAGTAGGGTACCTATACCAAGCTCATCTCCGAGAAAACCTCATAACGCAACCTCAGAGTTTAGGGATGAATTTAGGGATATGGAAGAACCTAGAACCCCTTAGAGGTAAAAGATAAAATAAACTCATTCTTTGCAAAAAAAAATTGCCGAGAAATGAAAATATTTTTACATTCAAAATCCATGATCACTCATACCGTAAAGCATTAATCGGCACTAGTGAAGAGGCCTTCTTGGCGGGGTAAATTCCAAAGAGAAGGCCAATAAACAGCGAAAAAGAAAAGGCCAATAAAATTGATTGGAAAGAAATTAGCGTTTCCCAACCTGCAACGTAAGATAAAATTTTAGAGCCCGAAACGCCCAGACCAATTCCAGCCAGCCCACCAATAACGCTAACTACCACAGCTTCAGCCAGAAATTGCAGTAATATATCTTTCTTTCTTGCCCCAATAGCTTTGCGTAAGCCGATTTCTTTAGTGCGCTCAGTTACAGAAACGAGCATAATATTCATAATGCCAATTCCCCCAACCAATAACGAAATCGCCGCAATTGATGAAAGCAAAATTGACATCGTTCTACTACTTTCTGCAAGGGTTGCCTTGATATCCGCCATATTAAAAACTTGAAATGCCCCCTGGCGCTGCGAAAGCGGAACTTTTTTACGCGAATAAAGTAATTGCAAAATATCCTTCGAAGCTTCGTCAATTGAATCCGCATCTCGTGCTTCAATATCCAAATAGCTAAGATGATTTTTCCCCAATAAGCGACGCATGGCAGTAAGAACGGGGATTATAATAACATCATCCTGATCCTGCCAACCGCTGCCTCCCTTCTGCGGCAAAACGCCAATAACCTGAAAATTAACTTTGTTAATTTTAATCATTTCGCCCAGCGGATTATTATCGCCAAATAATTCATGCACCACCGTTGTGCCAATCACGGCCACTCGAGCGCGTTTTGAATTTTCTTCTTCGCTGAAAAATCTGCCAATCACTGGTTGAGAGGCCCTGATCTTTGCGTAAGCACTGCCTGCACCAATTACTTGCGTGTTCCAATTTTTATCCAAATAAGTGGTTTGCACACGCCCATTAACGCTGGGTGATATTTCTTTAATAGAAGGAACCTGCTCTTTCAGCGCCTTAGCATCGTCTATGTTCAAACGCATAACATTGCCCGCCTCCCCTGACACACCCGCAACGCGCACTGCACCTGAGCGCAAGACAAGTAGATTCGAGCCAAGGGAAGTTAATTGTTTTTCAATTGCTTTTTGGGCGCCATTGCCAATCGCCAAAGTTGCCACTACCGCTGCAACGCCAATAAGTATACCCAGCATCGATAATGAAGTTCTAACTTTGTTAGCCAGAAGTGTTTTAAGGCCCTGGCGAAAATGCTCGGCAATTTCTTTAAAGGTTAGAGAATTGGAATTAGTAGTTTTTATATGGCTTTTTGCTTTGGCTTCAGAAGGCGAATTATTCTTTGAAGCATCCCTTTTTTCATCAGATTGAACAATCCCATCCCGCATTCTAATCAGGCGCTTGGCCTGCCGCCCAATATCTTCTTCATGCGTAATCATCACCACCGTGATGCCCTGAGCATTGAGATTTTTTAATATGTCTATGATTTCCTTTTCACTGGCTGAATCGAGATTTCCCGTGGGCTCATCGGCCAAAATCATTCTTGGTTTATTAATCAAAGATCGCGCAATTGCCACGCGCTGTTGTTGCCCGCCTGAAAGTTCATTGGGCCTGTGCCCGGCTCTTGCCCCCAGCCTCACAGTTTTCAATAATTCATTAGCAACAGTAAAATCAAAATCATGGCTCGAATAAAGCAGCGGCAAAGCAACATTTTCTACCGCACTCAGCCTTGGTAAAAGATTAAATTGTTGGAAAATAAAGCCAATTTCCTCGCGCCGCAAAACGGCTAACTCATCTTCAGATAATTTCGAAATTTCTTTGTCGTTGAGTTTATAAGAGCCCGAGCTAGGCACATCAAGCAATCCCAAAATATTAGCAAGCGTTGATTTACCTGAACCAGATGGGCCCATGATGGCCACGAATTCCCCATCCTCAATTTTTAAATTTACCCCACGCAAAGCCCCAACCACATTATCGCCCATTTTATAGGTTTTGGTGACATTATGTAGTTCAATCATTTTAACGATATTTTATTTCTTCGGCGCAGAACGTATTGGGCTAAAAGGACTTGAAGCAAGTTTGCTTTTATTTTGCAGTTTGAGTTGCGGCGATAGCACAATTTCTCCTTCAACCAACCCAGACACAATCTCAATTTGTTTACCATCAGTAGCGCCCGTGATAACTTCTTTTTCAATTTGTTGATTGCCTTGGCGAACCAATACTGTCGTGGCTCCATCTTTAGTTCTTAATGCATCATTTGGGATTAATAAAACTCCATCTTTGGAATTAACGAAGAAAGTTACATTTGCCGTCATGCCGCTGCGCATAAAGCTGGGCACCGATTTTGGCAAAACATCTACAATATAAACTGTAACATTGTTCACTGTGGTCGCCTCAAAGGCGAGTTTATCTACCTGGGCAGGAATTTTTTGTTCAGGGTAAGCATCAAGCACAATTTCGGCATCTTGCTTAAGTTGCACCGAAGCAATATCGGTTTCGTCAACTTGGGCTTTGACAGTAAGGCGATCAGACATTGCCATCAGCGAATCGCTATTAGTGAAGCTTTGGCCTTGTTCAATAGTTTTTAAAATTATAGTGCCATCAATTGGGGCAATGATTGGCGTTGGAGGATAAATTTCTTCCCATTTTTTTATTTCTTCTTTTCCTTTAGCTTTGGCGGCATCAATCAGCGCTGCCCTTTCTGTTGAACTCATCCAAGCTAATATTTGGCCTCCGTGAACTTTTTGCCCCTCTTTAATTAGAACTTTTTCAATGCGCCCCGAAATTGGCGATTTTATTTCAAGGCGATTTTCAGGCTGCACTGTTCCTGTTGTGAGAATTTTTATTTGGATAGTGCCGATTTCCGCTTTGTTTTCGCGATAGTCAATTTCTCCCTCTTTTTTCCTTTGCGAAAGAGCTATGGCAATTACGATGGCTGTTATTATTAAAATAAAAATCAACCAATGCGATTTTTTAGTAAATTTTAGGAATTTAATCATCGGTAAATACCCCCTTCCCTTGCGATTGTTCCCACGCCGCTTCACTGATGACACGATCACGTTTGCTTTGCAGATAAGATTTTTGGCGCGCAATTAAATCATTTTCGATTGCGTCCCAATCTTCGAAAATCAACAGGCCATTATTATATTTAGCACGGGCAATATCGGCGCGCAATTTGGCTGCCTCTTGGAAACTTTTATCAACTTTCAACTTAGAGATAGCTTCAACATAGGAATTGTAGCTTTGCTTAAGAGAAACCAAAGCTTGTTGGTCCACGGCTTCAAGATTATCTCTGGCGGCAGATTTTTCTGCATAAGCACTAAGCGTCGAATAATAATCTTTTCCGCCAGTAAAAAATGGAAAAGAAAGAGTGGCGGCGAAGGTCCAATAATCATTTTGCGGCATAAAAGTTGTGCCCCGCCAGCCTTTGGTTCCAACTAAATTCAGATTTGGCATAAAGCCAGATTCGGCAATTTTAATTCCTGCTTTTGCCGCTTTATCTTGAGCTACAGCCTGTTGGTGTTGTGGGGTTTTCTCTATTAACATTTTGAAATCAATTTCTTCCTGACGCGGTGGTATAGTCGGCACAGGGCCGTTGATTTCATAAGGCCCACAATGGCCAAACCCCATTGCTTTACACAGCTGTGCCCGCGCGGTTTCCACCAAATTAGCCCCCTGTAATCTATCATATTTAGCTTGCTCAAGATAGGCCTGAGCCAGTAATAGCGAGCCTTTATTCTCCATCCCGCTTTTGTAACGCATCTCAATAATGCGCAGGTTTTCTTCCCGTCGCCGGATAATTTCATCCAGAAGTTTTACGCTTTCTTTGGCATAAATAAGATTGGAGTAACTAGTCTTAAGATCATAACTAACTTGAGCCTTAACAATTCTAACATTGGCCTTTGAAACCATGATATTGGCTTGGGCTTGGTCGAATTTTCCAACATCCTGAAAGCCAGAAAATACATTCTGCGTAACTGAAATTGTTGTTGTATAAGTTTGGCTAATATTGCTTTGAGTGGTGGAAAGTGAGGGGTTACTTGCGTTGCCCCCAGTGCCGCGATTTGAGATTAGATTAGCAGAAGCTTGCGGGAAGAAACCAGAAGCAGTACTATTGCGTTGATATTCGGCCGATTTCTGCGTGGCAATTGCGGCTTTGAGAGCGTTATTATTGGCGGCAGCCAGCTCTACACATTGTTTCCAAGTAAACACCCCATCAGCAAGAGATGGTTCTGCAAGTAAGAGTAAAATTAAGAGCGCAAGATAGAGCAAAATTTTATTCATACAGGGTGCGTGGAATGGTGGTTGGGTTGTTTAGGCTTTTTAGCGTGGTGTTTAATGCATGAGCTTTAAGAGAAATTTATTCAATTATTAATAAATTACTTTCTGTCTATCACTATTTAATAGTTTAGGACCGCTTAAATATTATTTATCTAAGCACCAATTTATTTCTTCGCAGTTTTTCTACGGACAAATCTTCTGCCACTAGGCTTTTTGGCCGCCGCTGAAGCGATAATATCAACCGCACGGTTTAAGCCAATCTCCAAAATATTATCTTCTTTCACTGAAGTGAATTTTTTGTCATGTAATAAATAAGGGCCGTACGGGCCGATATTGGCAGTAATTTTTTGCCCGGTTTCTGGATGAATTCCTATTTCGCGTGGCAAAGAAAGCAGGGATTTAGCGGTTTTTAGATCAATTAAATTTGGATCAAGATTTCTTGGGATAGAAATCCTTTTCGGTTTTTTAGCCTTTTTTTCTTTTGCGGTTAATTTTTCTTTCGTTTTTGCGGTCTTTTTCTTGCTCTCCTCTGCTGCCTGTTCTTCTCCTTCTGGGGTGTTTTCTGGCATTTCAAGATAAGGGCCATAAGGGCCAACTTTTACCAAAATTTCCAATCCGGTTTCTGGATCTTTGCCCAAACTTTTTGGCTCAAATTGAGGCTTGGTTTCTTTTTCCTCACTTATGTCTTCACCAAAAATCTGCATTGTATGCTTACAATCAGGATAATTAGAACAGCCGATAAAGGCGCCAAATTTCCCAATGCGCAGCCCTAGTTTGCCGTTTTTGCAAGTGGGGCAGGAATTTTTTAATTCACCTTTTTCATCAAAACCAAAAATATCCGCGCCTACTTTTTGATTTAGAACTTCTAAAACCTCACCAAAAGGCTTTTTACTTACTTCAGAAGTAGTGTTACTGAAATCTTTCCAGAATTTTTTTAAGAAATTTTTCCAATCCATTTTGCCATTAGAGATGACATCAAGTTCATCTTCCAAATCAGCAGTATAGCCGAATTCGACATATTTGGCGAAAAATTCTTTCAAAAAAGTGGTAACAATTCGGCCACGCTTTTCGGGGAAAAATCGGCGTTTCTCAAGGCGTACATAACCGCGATCCTGTAGAACCGAAATAATTGCTGCATAAGTGGATGGTCGACCAATTCCCAACTCTTCTAATTTTTTTACCAAACTGGCCTCAGAATATCTTGGTGGTGGTTCGGTGAAATGTTGCTGCGGCCTTATTTCCATAAGTTGCAGCGGTTCTTTTTCTTTTAATTCTGGAAGATTTTGTTTAGCTTCCTCATCGTCATTTTCATCATCGCGATCTTCACGATAAACTTTGTAGAAGCCGTCGAACCTTACAGTTGAGCCGGTTGCCCTTGCTTTAGCATAATTTGGAATGGTGATTATTTCTGCTATAACTTGATCAAAAATCACATCGGCCATTTGGGAGGCGAGCATTCTTTTCCAGATCAAATCATAGAGAGCAAATTGGGCATCATCGAGATATTTTTTAACCCTTTCCGGAGTAAGCGAAAAATCTGTTGGGCGAATTGCCTCGTGAGCTTCTTGGGCGTTTTTAACTTTGCTTTTAAAAATGTTTGGCACCGAGGGTAAGTAATCAACACCATAAAGATTTTCGATTTTTTTTCTAACATCAGTAATTGCTTCCGGAGTGACAGCAATTGAGTCTGTTCTCATATAAGTGATTAAGCCCTGCGCTGTTCCTTCAATTTCAACGCCTTCATAAAGCCGTTGAGCAATCATCATAGTTCGGCTGGCTGAAAAACCCAATTTGCGAGCGGCTTCTTGCTGCAGAGAGGAAGTGGTAAAAGGAGGATGTGGGCGGCGTTTTGCCTGTTTCTTGGTGACGGATAGAACTTGGTACTGCTTGTTTGCGAGCAAGTTTTTTATCTCTGCCGCCTGCGCTTCATTTTTAATAGAAAGTTTTTCTAACTTCTTGCCTTCAATTTCAACAATTGCTGCATCAAATATTTCTACCTTCCGGCCTTGTGTTTGCAGAGAAATTTTTATATCCCAATATTCTTCACTTCTAAAAGCATCAATTTCATCTTCGCGATCGCAAATAAGGCGTAGAGCCACTGATTGCACCCGTCCGGCAGACCTACTTCCTGGAAGTTTGCGCCATAAAACTGGTGAAAGAGTGAAGCCCACTAAATAATCCAAAGCACGGCGTGCTTGTTGCGCATTGACCAAATCCATATCAATATCGCGTGGATTTTTTATAGCCTCCAAAATCGAATTTTTAGTAATGGCATTAAAGACAACACGTTCAACTTTTGTAGTGGCTTTAATGGCTTTTTTTTGCCTTAAAACTTCCAAAACATGCCAGGCAATTGATTCACCTTCGCGGTCAGGATCGGGGGCTAAAATCAGCTTCTGACAAGATTTGGCGCCATCAACAATTTCTTTTACATGCTTGGAAGATTTTGTCGAAATCTGATAATGCATGATGAAATTTTTATCCGGCTCGACAGATCCATCTTTACTTGGCAGATCACGAATATGGCCAAAAGATGCCAAAACCTGATAATCTTTACCTAGATATTTGCTGATAGTTTTGGCTTTGGCGGGAGATTCAACGATTAAGAGATTTTTCATCCGTGATTTTTTAAGGTTGGGAATTTAGTTATCAGGTTGAACCTAAGCGATTCTAGGTATTACGCCTTACTATACGCCCCTTGCTCAAATCATAAGTAGTCATTTCAACTTCGACTTTATCACCTTTTAAAACGCGAATTTTGTTTTTTCTAATTTTGCCTGAAGCGTGCGCGATGATAATGTGGCCGTTTTCAAGCTCGACACGAAAAATCGTGTTTGGCAAAACTTCAACGACAATTCCGTTCATGGTGAGTAAGTCTTCTTTAGGCATAGTAAATTTGTTGGTTGGGATTAGTTCTTAAATGCTTAAGCGCATGGTGCTTAGAAAAATGGAGAGGCTGCTTATCAGGCTGATTCTTAATTCTCAATTCTTAATTTCTCTTAGGAATCATCTAGTATAACCCCAGTCGCGTTTAGGCTCCTGCCAACCGATTCAAGCAAATCCTAGGTTT
>CAZCWN010000064.1:0-8507 GCA_964502375.1 uncultured Rhizobium sp.
GTAAGAGTTCGATTGATGATAGTGGAAATTGACGGGTTAGAATTGATAGTTCATCCAAGTCAGAAATTATCAAGTTTTTGATTCGGCTTAACCTTTATAGCTTCAAATGTTTTAAGCATTTCTATCTTTCTTCTAGCTTGGATTTGAAGAGTAACTTTCATAAAATTCTTGGCTTAACATTCGTTATTCTCCATAACATGCACTACCCTCACCTGATTCACTTCTGGCAATAAGGATTTTACTAAATTTTCGAGTTCATTTTTGAATTCGCGAATAATCCAATCACGGGTGAATTTATCTTTCGCACCGAATATAATAACACCTTCTGACATCGATAAGATCTCAAATTCCGAAAACCATTTTTTCCAAACATCCTCTTCGAACTCTGCCTTAATTTTTGACCTTATTTCATGCCAAACTCGGCTTTCTTGCAACTCTTTCTGAGCAAGTCTGGCAGGTTGCTTTCTGCTTTCTGCCATCTTTATTTTGGTAGTATGAAGAAGAGGTTCAACTTCTTTTTCTTTTTTAGGAAGCCAACCCTCTTTTATAGCTTTCCTCACCACCGCCGCCGGATTATCGATTTTTTTAGTTTCTAGGTATTGCTTTGCTGCTTCTAACCCATTTGATACTTTATCAAAGTCCTCTTTATTACCGATATTTTCAATTAAGTTATTTATTACCGTTTTACTCAGTCTATAGATAGGCTTTTCCATTTCCTGCCTTAATTCATCAACATTGTAAACTTCAGCTTCTGTTACATTTGAGCCTAACCTCATATTAGTAAATTTATTGGCCTTTTTTGCATCGGCAACAAATTCATCGCTCATATATAACGAGTAAAGCACATCAAGGATTTTAATCTTTTCCTTCTGTGGATTTGCTTCCCATTTCGAAATAACTTTATTTTTTTGCAGCTCATCTAATGCCTTGCCAACTTGTCTCATTCTCTCAGAGATTGTTTTGTAAGTTTTCATCCCGCTATCCCGGACAATGGTAGACAAAAGTATTTGATAAGGATTTGTTAAAGTAGCTTGAACAAACATGTGAGAAATTCTTTTATGAAGCCATCGGGAAAGTGGCATCTTCATTCTCATTAGCTTATCATAGTTAATCAGCCTATATGTTCCATGATTAATTGACCTGGTGACAAGGGGATTGAAAATTACCACCACCCTTTCCTTTCCCCCCATTTCTTTTGTTTCCTTGCCTACATAAGAAAAAAGACTTGAGGTTATGGAAACCTCATTACCTTCTTTTGAAGTCGTTTCTAAAACCGATTTATTTAAGATCTCTATCCCCAACTTGATCTGATCTATCGAATAACCGTGGCCAATTTTTTTTAACTCTTGTTGCACTTCATAGTAGGTGAACTTCACCCCTACATCATTATCGAAAAAAAACGCCCGATTTGGTTTGGTAGATATTTTTCTTATTACATCCTCAATTAGTTCTTCTCGTTGAGAGGGGTAATAATTAATAGTCTTACCAGTTTTTTTATCTTGAACAGCTGCAGGAGAAATGCTTAATTTATAGTTGCGGTTACGGTGCATAAACTCCCTATTTAGAATCGGTAAGGAATCTACATTTTTACCTTTTTCCCTTTCTACCCCACCAAAATAATATTTTGGCATCGAATCATATAGCTCTATTGTGTTAGAATAGCTCTCCTCTGATTCAAACAATTTAAGCTGTTCCGGTTGGCTTTGTTTATACTCTATGAGATCTTTTTTCTTTGAAGCATTCATTTTGTCACTTTTTGACGTTAAAAGTGTTTTTGAGGTTGAAAGTGTTTTTAGTGCTAAAAGTGTTTTTTATTTTAAATCACTTTAGCGGCTTTTAAAGCATCTCTGATAAAAGATGCTAATGGAATTTTGCCAGCATTTTCTTTTAGAGTATTATATTCAGTCTCAGTGAATGCTAATGAAAACCTCTTAGAAATTGGTTCCTCTCCAATAGTTGGCCTGCCTATTTTTTCTGTTTTAGCAGGCTTATTTTTTTCTTTTAACAAATTTACCTCTTTTGGCTCCTCTTTTGGCTCTTCCTTAAGGTAGCTTTGGGTAGGTTTTTTAAATTTTGTTAAATCGATTTTGGCCATAACTATTTTCCTCCGTTTATATACTTAATTAGTTTTTGTAGCTGCCCGTCAACCGGTTGAAACCAGCGGCGGAATAATCCACCTCTTTTAACAATTTCAGACACAGGTATTCCTTCGTTTAGCATTATTTCAAAAGCTTCATTTTTTTTGATTTCAAAAACTGGGTAGGAGTAATTATGTTTTTTTAACTCCTCTCTCGCTTTTTTCGCTGTCTCTTCTGTAATTTTATTTAAGACTATTATTATGTTTTTGTTGTATTGCTCGATCTCAAATAGGGTTGCTAAGAACCGTTCCGTATTCAATTTTTTTCCAAACTCTGATACGGGCACAATCACATGATCGCTCATTTTAATAGCGTCAATCATCCTTGCATCCAAGAATCCCCCTGGATCAAAAATTATGTTTGCTCCTTCTAATTCTTTTTTTGTTGGTAATGGCTGGTCAGGTTCTAGAACCAAATAATACTCTTCTTTTAGTGCCGTAGTTAGGTCAGAATGAATATCGTTTGTGATAATGGCCCACTCCCCTTCTAAAGCTATAGCACAGGCAATTGTGGTTTTACCTTCCCCTCCTTTAAGAGTATAAACCGTGATCTTTTTCCCCTTTTTCATAAATAACTTATATGTACTTATATATGTTGAAAGTGTTTAAACACCAAAAACACTTGTTGGTGTATAAAGTTACGAAACCTAAATATGTTATAAAACGTAATTAAGTGTTTTAACCTAATAAACACTTATTGATGTTGAAAGTCTTTTTGGTGTAAAAAGTGTTTTTTAACTATTAACACTTACCAAATAAAAAACACCTGACCTTAAGTCAATCACTTTTTAACATCTAAAGTTATAGAACTTAACTAAGTGTTTTAACACTTTATTACGTTATTTCACTTTTAAATGCTTTTAGCTATAAGAGTGTTTAAAGCTGTTTCTATACTAAAAACGCTTTATTAGGTTTAAAGTGTTTTTTCATAATTAACACTTCTTTAAGAAATATCACTTCCTTACTAATTATCACTTTTTAAATAACTATCACTTAATGAACAAAAAACACCAAGCCTTAAGTCAATCACTTTTTAACATCTAAAGTTATAAAACTTAACTAAGTGTTTTAACACTTTATTACGTTATTTCACTTTAAACACTTTTAGCTATAAGAAGATCTAAAGCTGTTTCTTCACTAAAAACACTTTATTAGGTTTAAAATGTTTTTTCACAATTAACACTTCTTTGAGAAAGATCACTTTTTAAATAACTATCACTTAATAAACAAAAAACACTCCAATTTCCTTCCTTCTATCTATTTTTTCACTTTTATAGGTTTTTTCACTTTTTTAAGCTTAAAGTTAAAAAACATAATTAAGTGTTCTTTATGTTTAATATTTAGAAATTAATCAATACTCCCCAAATACCTTGCAAAAAATTTAATATATTTTGGGTAATAAGGGTTAATAAAGAATGTTAAGGAATAATGAAAAAAATATCGTCGCTGTCTCTTGTAAAATAAAGCTTTTCTAGAGAAAGCCTATGAATGATTACGAGAGGTTTTTATGAATGACTGCGATATGTTTCTATGAATGATTTCTCCGGGTTTCTATGAATGATTGCGAGAATCAGAGCTTATAAGGCAATAATCGATCTCGACTCAATAAAATCAGGGCTTGATAGGGCGAATTCCTCAGTAATAAGGGTAATTAATGAATGATTTTATGGCCTATCTATGAACGAATACGATAGGTTTTTATGAATGACTGCGATAGGTGCGGTGATAAACTTATTGAGCTGGGCCCAGTAATATCAAGGCCTCAGAGCCAGAAGGCTTTGTTAATGATCTTAATAAGATGCTGCTAAAGACGAGATATGAATGATTACGATAGGTTATTATGAATGATTTTCTCATCTTCCTATGAACGATTACGATAATTAAAGCTCACAAGACAATAATTGACCTAGACCCAGTAAAACCAAGGCTCTAGCCGGTAAATTCCTTATCGCTCACTCTAGTTTATAAATGATTTTTTGCCTTATCTATGAAGGATTGCGTAGTAGGTTATAAAACTCACTAAAGTCTTGGTCATAGTCTTTGCTGGCTAGAGCAGCAAGGGTGGAGGCTGGAAGAGGGAATTATTATTTTGAATGCTTATGAATGATTTCATTATAAGACTAGGAACAGTTTGGTACTAAACCTATGAATGATTACGAGAGGGGAGGGGAGAAAATTACTGGCCTAAGCCCAGTAGTAGCAAGGCGTCAGAATAAAAAGACTCTAATATAGCTTTATTCTACTTCTGCTAATAGCAACTATGAATGATTGCGATAGGTTAGTAAGGCTATTTTTCCTTCTTTTCCTTCTTTTCATTTTCTTTCCACAGCCTAACTCCAGCCCCATTGCCGCTTTCGTCTAGGGCCTTGATGAATTTTATCCCTGCATTTTCAAGCGCTGTTTTAAGCTTTCCCATAGTTTCCTGGGTGGCTGATCTTGCCCTCTCTTCATCATTTTCTATGTTTTGAATCGTAGGCACAGACACCCCCGACCGCTCGCTAAGCTCTATCTGGCTCATTTTTACTATACCACGCCCAGCTTTTATCTGAAATCCAAAAATCATTTGCTTCTTTAAAAATTCCTATTAGGTCGAAACCTATTGTATTATGTGAAAACATATTAAAATATGTTGAAACGTGGTTCAGTATGTGATAGCTTTATTGCGCACAATTTACGCTTTTCTGTAACTTTTGCAACCTGCCTGAAAAGTCGGGGTGAGTTTAGGAAGGTAACAAAACATTAACAAATAGCTAACAATCGCTAGCTAAACAATAACAAAAAAATCAATAACAAAAAACTAACGTGAGGCACTAATGAAAACTACTTCTAATGCAAAAGATCTAGCACTTATTGGGTTAATGACTTTTTGCTGTTTAACAGTTTTGTTTCCGGAACTTTCTTTGGCTGGTACCGGAGGAGAAGAACTACAATCGCTATATACTAAAACTGTGGAAGTTGCCCAAGGCTATGGCGGGAAAACTATCGCTGCGGTTTCTTTTATTCTGTCTTGCATAGCTGCTGTACGTGGCAACTTAATGGCTTTTGGTGCTGCTTTTGGAGTTGGGGTGGTTGCTGGAGTGGGACCTTCAATGGTCACCAGTGGAATTAGTGCCCTAATCTAACCTGCTGGTCTAATATCATGAACTCAGAAAAATTTTATATTCCACGACATCTAGATGACGCCCCAAGATTTCTCCTTTGGTCGGTAGACGAAGCAATGTCGGGACTGTTGCCGGTTTTTCTGGGAGGAGTGATGGGATTAGGAGTTTACTCGGCAATATTGGCCCTCCTTTCCTTTAAGTTATGGAAAAGAATTAAGGGTTCTGGAGGGCAGAGTTTTGTTAAGGCCGCGATCTATTGGTATTACCCCAAAGATGTATTAGGCCTCAAACATATGCCTGACTCTGCCATCAGAAAATTTATTTCCTAATGGGATCTTATAAGCTATGAAGAAGGAAGAGTTATTAATTAAGTCAGAAGCAATTTTGAAACAGCGTAATGGCTGTGTCGCTTTGTGCGCATTGCTGCTTGTAGCGAATTTATTGCTATCGGCCTCGGTTCTTTTTACTGAACGAGAAGTGGTTCTAATACCGACTGGATTAGATAAAGAAGCAGTAATAAAGAATGGTAAAATGTCACCTGAATATCTCGAGGCTATCACCAGAGATGTTATTAATTTGATGTTAAATGTAACACCCACCAATACTGATTATGCCTCTAAGGCCCTTCTTAAAATTACCCATCCAAAATTTTATGGTCAGCTAAAAATTTCTCTAGATAAGAGAAACCAGGATGTAATCAGGCATAGAGTATCAATATTTTTTGCTCCTCAGGCTATGTCAATTAGTGATGATAATAAATCGGTAATTGTCAGCGGCAAATTATCCACTCACCTAGGAAAGGAAGAAGTATTATTAGAAGATAAGATTTACTCAGTTACTTATGCCTCGGAAGGCTTCCGCCCTCAGATAATAGATTTTCATGAGGTAACCGAACACAAACAGTCGGAAAAAGAGGAGGGGGGCCATGAAAAAACTATTTAGCAGTATTTTATTTTTTTCTCTTATTTCGGGGTATTCTTTAGCTTCACAGGTGCGAGTTGTTGAAGATGGGGATGAGTTTTCAGCAGAAATTTCAAAGCTCGATATTAATCGCATCAAAATTGTTGGTGACAGGATCAGGAATATCAAAGCTAATTCCGGTGAGTTAGAAATTTCTCAAGATGATCGTCTCGGAGAAATTTATGTAAGGCCAACATCGATGGCGGAAAATAAGCCCTTAAATTTGTTTATAATCACCGAGCAGAACTTCACTTATAAAGTATTGTTATATCCTAAGGCAATTCCCTCTGAGCAAATAATTATTAAAAATGATAATGCTGTTACCCTAAGTGACGCCGAGGTTTCGAAAATATCAAAAAATACTTATGAGCAGCAAATCATCGCTTTGCTGAAGGCGATGCAATCAAAAAAGAAGTTGAGCGAGTATCAGATTAAAGCTGAAAGAAAGTATATTGATTTGGGTGATTTGGCTATGAGGAGAATCTCTGTATATAAGGGCCAGAGTTTTATAGGGGAAATTTTCACTCTCAAAAATTCAACAAATAAAATTCTTAATCTTGAAGAAAAATTCTTTTTCAAGAACGGCGTAAGAGCAGTTAAAATAGAAAAATCTGATTTGTTGCCGGATGAGACCACCGAAATTTATGTGGTAAGTTGAGGTGGAGATGATTGAAGAAAACAAAATTTCCCAACTAAAACAAAAGAAAACCTTAATCATTACTTTGATTGGTTTAGCTGGAGTTTGTATTGTCTTTTTTTCTTCAGGGGGGCAGAAAAAACCTCAGAGCGAGATTAGCAGAATCATCAATGATAAAAATAAAATAATATTACATGACCCTAATCATGGTTTAAAAGCTGAAGACCGCTGGTTAGAGGAAGCCGGGCAGAAGCTTGATAATTATGAGGAATTTCAGAAAAATTATAGCCAGGACAAGCTAAGTCTTGAAAGCAGATTGAATGATATTGAAAAGAAATATGAAGATACCATCTCCTCTCAATCTGATATTATTGAAGTCCAGGGTAAAGAAATAGAAGAGCTAAAACAGCAAATTAATTCTGCAGCAAAAGCAGTCACTTCCCAAACAAATCTAAAAGATCCTTTTATTCAAGGTAATGCCCCTAATGTTCTACCATTAGCTCCTAAAACAATTCAAAGTCTTGAGTTAAACCTGGAAAATTCTGCTACTGACAAAGGAGAGTTTTTTGAATCAAAAGAATATGTGCCTGCCGGAGCTTATGCACAAGCAACCATAATTTCTGGTGTTGATGCCTCAGTTGGAATCTCTTCTCAATCAGATCCCAGGCCTATTCTTTTGCGGGTGAGAAGCCCAGCGCTTTCTTCACTTTATGATGGCCATGTTCAGAAAGCTGATTTGACAGGATGTTTAATTACTGGGGCAGCAAGTGGTGACCTTTCTAGTGAGAAAGTATATGTGAAGTTAGTAAATATGACTTGTTCAAAGTCAGAAGATTTAATTTATGAAATTGCCGTAAAGGGCTATGTGGCCGGGCAGGGCAAATCAGGAGTTAGAGGTAATGTTATTAGTAGAGAAGGTGATTTCTTAGCGAAATCATTCTTAGCAGGTTTAGTTAGTGGTTTTGGCCAAGGATTATCAGCAAAAGTTGCTCCTCCGTTAAGTTTCTCCAGCGGTGTTACCTTACAGAACGGTTACTCGAGTGAAGATATTGCCAAGAAAGGGGTAGGGCAGGGGGTAGCAAATGCGAGTGACCGTCTTGCAAATTATCTTATTAATCGTGCAGAGCAGTATCAACCGGTGGTGAGTATACCAAGCGGAATAGATGTTGAAGTGGTCTTTGTCGAAGGATTTTATTTAAACGGCAAAAAAGGTCGAGCACCGAGTAATAAAAATAACAAAATTTGAGGCTGGAAAATGACGAAAAAGATCCTGGGAATTTGCTGTCTGCTTTTTATTCAGTCCTGTACTAACAATGTAAAAAGTACTTGGAACTGTCCAGTTCTTGAAGGAGGCAAAGGAAGCTGTATTTCAATTAAAGAGGCAGATACGCAAGAGCTATCAGTAAATAAAACCACCAGCACTGATTTTGTCAGCTCTAACCAAAAAATAGAAATTAAGCTTATCGCACCCAAGTTTAATGATTTAAAGAAGGCTATTCAAACAGAAGCAAAATCATCTCAAGCTCCATATTCCCGCCCAGAGCCAGAGCTAAGAACCCAAGAAAAAATCGGCAAGATTTGGTTTGCTCCTTATATTGATTCCGAAGGAAATCAGCACTCTGAGAAAGTAGTTTATGTCGTTGATGAAGAAGCGAGGTGGATAAGTAAAAGA
>CAZCWN010000065.1:0-8248 GCA_964502375.1 uncultured Rhizobium sp.
ATCAATCACTCAAAAGTCTAGTCCAAGGTAGCGGGAAGTTCGGGGGCTAGGACATGTAGTAGTTGTCTGTGCATGACTCCATAGTTAAATTATTCTGCTTCGATAAACTTAACATGATCCTTACTTATTGTTGAGGAGATTTCCCTTAATTATATCTTGATGACTATCTTATATAGAAAATTTCTGGGGTAAAAAACTTAACCTTAATTGGTTATAAAGCTTATAATTTCTCCTCTAGAGCCTTCACTTCTTCCATCATTTTTTGATCAGAATTAATAAGGCTTTCCACCAATTTTACAGAGTGTATTACAGTAGCATGATTTTTGCCACCAAACTTTTCACCGATTTTAGGCAAGCTCTCACAAGTTAATTTTTTGGCTAAGAACATAGCAATCTGCCGCGGTCTAGCGATAGATCTAGCACGGCTTGACCCGGTTAAATCAGAAATTTTAATTTCGTAAAATTGAGCAACGGCTTTTTGGATTTTTTCAATATTCACAGCTTTTGCGTCAGCTTTACGCACATATTCCGCCAAAATATTTTCAACAGTTTTTAGGGTAATTTCTTCGCCTTCGAAAATTTTTCCGGCGATTAATTTTTTCAACGCCCCTTCTAGATCCCTAACACTGCCTTTAATTTTTTCGGCCATAAAGCTTAAAACTTTTTCACAAATTTCATGTCCCATAATTTGGGCTTTAGCTTTTAAGATAGCCAGGCGGTCAGCGTAATCAGGATTTTTGAAATTAACGATCATGCCGCCAGCTATACGCGATTTTAATTTTTCGTCTATATTTTCCAAATCAGACGGGCAGCGGTCGCAGACCAATACAACTTGCTTATTATCTTCTACCAAGGAATTGAAACAATTCATGAATTCTTGCTGTGTGCTTTCTTTGCCAGCGATGAATTGCACGTCATCAACAATTAATACGTCAATTGAGCGCATTTTTTCTTTAAAGCTCATCACATCGTTGCTTCTAATTGATTGCACAAAGTGATACATGAATTTTTCTGCTGAAAGATAAACAACTTTTTTTGATTTATCAGACTCTTTAATCTGCCAGGCTATTGCTTGAGCCAAGTGGGTTTTGCCCATACCCACGGCGCCATGGATGAAAAGCGGGATTTTATCGTCAAAAAGTTTAGTTTGGGCATCTAAGCCAGCGGCTATTTTAGCCATTCCATAGGCTAATTTATTATATTTAGCATTTATAAAGTTTTGAAAAGTGAAGCGTGAGTTTAACTCAGTGCCAAAGGCAAAAACATTATCATATTTAGAAAGATTGACCAATTTCTGTGCGGGATCACTGCTGATTTTGGTAGAAGTGCTTGGGGTTACGCTTTCCTCGCTTTTTTTGGCTAAATAAACCACAGCGATTTTTTTTAGCTGGGGTGATAGGCTTTGAGCCAGTTCTTTTAATCCTTTCTTACCGCGGCTTTTTCCCTCGATAAACTCGCGAATAATCCAATCGCGAATGAATTTTGAGGGAGCAGAAAGAATAACTTCGCTTTCTGACCGCGATAGAAGCTTCAGACCGGAAAGCCATTTATCAAAAGATTCTTGCCCGAATTCTTCTTTACATACATCAAAAAGCTTTGACAGGAAGTCGTCGTTATTAAGTAATAAATCTGTGTTTTGCTGAAAAATAATGTCCAAGGTCTTGATGAAATTTTTTTTAGAAAGTGAGATGGATTTTTAGAAAGAAGTTATCCCAGTAAAGGCATTTATTTTTTTATTTTAAAAATAAATTTCTTGACAGAGGCGGAGCTAAAAAAATCTAAAGGAAAAATTTTGAGACAATTGGGAAGCCTTGATTTACAAGGGGAAAGAAGGGAGGTGTTCTTTGAGATCTAGAAAGATAAGAGACGAAATCTAAGCAAGCCATTTTTTATAAATTTTTATTTCTTGGACGAATAAAAATCATAATTAGGCCAAGAAAAATTAGCGGCAAAGATAGGAGCTGCCCCATAGTGATTTTGGCAAATAAAAAGCCGATTTGTTCATCAGGTTCACGAAAATTTTCAATCAAAATTCGGAATGAACCATAAAGCATTAAAAACATCCCGCTTAAAAATCCTCTTTGTTTGGAAAAGTTACTGAAACGGTGAAGTGAAATCATAATTATAAAAAGCACAATTCCTTCTAAGAAAGCCTCGTAAAGCTGGCTGGGGTGGCGAGGTAGGGGGCCGGCATTTGGGAAAATCACACCAAAATTTGATTCGGTGAAGCGGCCATATAATTCCATATTCATAAAATTAGCCAACCGCCCTAAAAATAATCCTACTGGCACTGCTACTGCCAAGGTGTCGGTTAATTTTAGAAAATCGATTTTATATTTTTTGGCAAAAAGCCACATTCCTAAAATTGATCCCAAAAGCCCGCCATGAAAGGACATTCCACCATGCCAAAAAGCAAAAATTTCCAGCGGGTGATACAAAAAATAACCAGAATTATAGAATAAAACATAGCCTAGGCGGCCACCGAGTAATATAGATAATATCGCCCACAACAACCAATCGTCATAAGCTCTATTAGTCATAAAATGTTCTTTATCATTGCATTTTTTTAGCCAGGACATGGCAAATAAAATGCCAAGAATATAGGCCAAGGAATACCATCGAACAGCAAGCGGGCCAATTGAAAAGGCGGTGGGATCTAAGTTGGGTAGATGGAAAATCATATTATCCTCTGATTTAGCTGGTTTAGTGGATGAGTTCAGTTAAAGATATAATGCTTAAGCAATTTACTATTGCCCTACTTGATATTGGAAGTTAAATTAATCCGTTTCCTTCTGTGTAATCTTTTTTGTTCATTTTGCCAAGGTTCTTCAAATTCTAATAAATGTTAAGGGCATTTCAGCTGAATTTATGCTATTAATTTTGTGATCTAAAATGGCAAAACCCTGGCTTTAATGCCCAAATCCATGGATAGATAATTATATTTTGTGCCCAGCTTTTTTACCTGCCTCTATAATCCGCAACACCTTGCTCTTTTACCCAAACTCCTTCCGGCAATTTTCCACTCTGGAAAAAAATATCGATAGGAATGCCCCCTCTAGGATACCAATAACCGCCAATGCGCAGCCATTTAGGTTCAATTGTGGCGATGATATCTTTAGCAATCTGCACTGTGCAATCTTCGTGGAAGGCGCCATGGTTGCGATAAGAGAAAAGATAAAGTTTTAGTGATTTGCTTTCGATAATTAATTTATCAGGGACGTAATCAATCACTAAATGGGCAAAATCGGGTTGGGAAGTTATTGGGCAAATTGAAGTAAATTCCGGGCAAGTGAAGCGTATGGCGTAATCTATGTCTGTGTGGGGGTTGGCAACTTTTTCCAAAGTTTTTTTATCTGGCCCATCGAAATGATATTCAGTTTTTTTGCCAAGGGAAAGCTGGGAATTATTTTTCATAAAAAATTAGATAAGGTAAATCGTGATTGCAGATTGAAAAGGGCAACTTTATTTTCCGCCGAAATTGTTGAAATTGCCAGTCAAAAACACGGCTCGGCTGCTTAAAATTCCTAAAAACATGCTATATTTCTCGAAAGTAAAAATTATTTCTATTGTCACGATATGCCTTGCAGCACTGATTTTCGCGGCTCCATCATTTATTGTTAAAAATTCACAATCGCCAATTTTAAAGAAATTAGAAGCGATTCTACCATCGTCAAAAGTCAATCTAGGGCTTGATTTGCAAGGGGGGTCGCAATTGATGCTTGAAGTTGATTTTGATTATTATCTCAAGGAGCAACTAAATAATTTAAAGGATGAAATAAAATCATCTTTTCGCACCGAGGCCATTCATACGCTACCTAGCTTGGATGATAATAAAATTATTTTTTCTTTAAGCGATGCTGAGCAAATAAAATCAGCAAAAAAAATAGTTAAACAAATCAGCAGGCGCGCGGAAATTAAAGAAAATTCTGGCAATTTTGAAGTTTATTTTACCAACGAACAAATACGTGAAATCAAACAAAAATTAATCGGGCAATCAATTGAAATTGTGCGCCGCAGGATTGATGAGAGCGGCACCAAAGAACCAATTATACAAGCGCAGGGCGAAAATAGGATCTTGTTGCAAGTTCCAGGTGTTGAAAATTCTTCCGAATTAAAATCGATCTTAGGCAAAACCGCTAAAATGACTTTTCATTTTGTTGATGAAAAAAGCTTTTCAGGAGAGGGTGCCATTGGCGGCCCAGATACAGAAAGGCTTTTTGACTATGAAGGGCGAGCTTACTTTATTAAAAAAGAAATAGTATTAAGCGGCGATATGCTGATTGATGCAAGTGCTACTTACCACGAGGGGCAGCCAGCAGTGGCTTTTCGTTTCAATGACGCTGGCTCCAGAAAATTTGCTCAAATTACTAAGGATAATATTGGCCGATTTTTTGCTATAGTGCTTGATGGAAGAGTGGTTACGGCGCCACGAATTAATACAGTGATTAATCAGGGATCCGGCGTGATTTCTGGTAATTTTACAACTAAGGAAGCTAATGAAGTAGCACTTTTACTTAGAGCTGGTGCACTTCCAGCGCCACTAAAAGTGGTGGAAGAAAGAACGGTTGGGCCTTCCCTGGGCCTTGATTCAATAAAAAGCGGTAGCATTTCAATTGCAACGGGGCTTGTTTTCGTTGCTGCTTTTATGATCTTTTTTTACGGATTTTTCGGGCTGGTGGCTGATATCGCTTTAATAATCAATATTGCTATAATTTTAGCCATTTTAGCATTACTTGGTGCTACTCTAACTTTGCCTGGAATGGCGGGAATAGTGCTTACAATGGGTATGGCGGTTGATGCCAATGTTTTAATTTTTGAGCGTATCAAAGAAGAACTGCGTGAGAAAAAAACTATTTTGAGTTCTGTAGAACAAGGGTTCAGCCAGGCTTTTAGAGCAATTGCTGATTCTAATATCACCACTCTAATCGTAGCCTTTTTCCTTTATGCGTTTGGTAATGGCCCCATTAAAGGGTTTGCTGTAACGCTTTCAATTGGCATTCTCGCTTCCATGTTTTCTGCTATAATTCTAACCAGAATGATCATTGCGATTTGGCTAAAAAAGCGCCGTCCACAAAAACTAAATTTAATCTAGTCTTCTAATGAAATTTCGGCTTTGTTCTATATTTTTGCTGTTATTGTGTAACTGGATTTTTGCCGCCGAAGCTTTTGCTATACAGCTTTCTAAAAGAAGCCAGAAAAGCCCTCTGCCCACCATTTTAAAAGCTGATCAAATTGAAGGTGATAAAGTTGCTAATGTTTTAATCGCCAGTGGCAATGTTGAAATCAGTAAGGGTACAAGCATAATTTATGCCGATCAGGTAATTTATGATAAAAGTGGAGGAGTATTACGGGCTATTGGTAGCGTTAAGATTAAGGATCTAGAAGTAGGAAATGTTTTGGCCACAAAGGCAGAAGTTAAGGATGATTTCAGCAAAGGTAAATTTTACGAAACTCGCCTGATTTTTTTGGATGGCTCTTATTTATCTTCCTCTGAAATTGATCATAGAAGCCCATTGATTACAGTTTTACAAAATCCGATTTATTCAATTTGCCCTAATTCTGAAATTGTTGCTGATAATAACATAGCCGGAGAGAAGCCTGATTTTGCTTCTATTAAATCAAAAGAAACCACCATTGATCGTGGCACTCAACGGCTTAAAAGCAAAGGTAATATATTTCGCATTAATGATGTGCCGCTATTCTACCTTCCTTATGTGAAAGTTCCGCTCCAATCTAAAAAGAGAGAATCGGGTTTCCTTCATCCAAACTATATGAAAACCACCAATCTGGGGCTAGGAGTAAAGATTCCTTATTATTTCAACATCGCGCCTAATATGGATTTAACCACCACTCCATATATTGCGTTGGATAGCAGCCAGTTCTTAATACTTAATAATTTCCGCCACATAGTTTCTTATGGTGATTACAATCTCGATTTCGAATTGGCTAATAACAAGATCAATTCTAACGAGGATTCAACTGTCGTAAAAAGAACCAATAAAGACTATCGCTGGGATCTATTTGGTAAAGGCCGCTTTGATTTTACTAAAAATTCTGGTTTTGATTTTAACCTAAATACTGTAGGCGATCGCAATTATCTGCGCGACTATCACTTCAATTATGTGGGCTATACTGTCTCCAAAGCGAATTTCGATTATATTGATAAACGCGACTATCATGCGGTTAAGACAATTAATATTCAGGAATTGGAAGATGCTTCGGCTGAAAATTCAGCACCCCTTATTTTACCACAGATTGATTCTCATATCGAATCTAAACCATTTTTCTTCAAAGAGAAATTGGCATTAACTTCTAATGTGGTGGTAATTAATCGTGAAGATGGTTTGGAATATCGCCGTCTCTCTGCAATTCCTGAGGCCAACATCCCTTTTAATTTTAACGGCAATTTATTCGTACTTGATGGCAAAGTGCAGGGTGATTTTTATTCGCTTGAGGAAAATTATAAATATACGCAAAAACCACAGGATTACCAATCTGTACAAACAAACTATAAACCAGAATTATCCTTAAGTTGGAGGCTCCCATTGATTAGAAAGGGGAAGGGAAGCACTTTAATGATTGAACCTATGGCTAATTTTGTCACCAGTAGTTATAGGAAAAATTTTGACAAATTACCTAACGAAGACAGTAACAATTCTGAACTTACGGCAACTAATCTTTTTGTTACTGATCGTATATCTGGGTTTGATCGCAATGAAGCGGGAACCAGGGTGAATTATGGTGTAAAATCTTCGCTCTTTAATCAATATGGCGAATTTGGCTTAACTTTGGGGCAAGGATATAGAAAAGATAACAGTGGACAAGATGTGGTGATCAGTGGTTTCGCAGAAAATAATAAATCAAATGTGGTAGGTCAGCTGCTTTATAAAGCAGTGAAATATCTTACTCTTGTTTATTCATTCCAGCTTAATCAATCCAATTATCGCAATGATGTAAATCAGCTTACAACTACTCTTAACTTTGATTGCTTCAGCTTAGGAGCGGATTATTTATTAATGCGTCAAACAGATTTAAACTCTCAAAAAAGAGAACAAATAAATCTTTCTTCCAGCATCAGATTAACACCACGCTGGAAAGTAACTTTGATTGATAATCTTGATATAGTAGAAGACAGAACTCTTGCCCGCGGCATCGCATTTTATCGCGATGGCTGTTGTACAACATTTGGATTTTCAGTAATGGAGACCAATCCAAGTAGCCTAACAAAACCACAAAAAGCTTTCAATCTTAGCTTTGCGTTTAAGAATTTGTAAGTGACCCTCTTTTTAATTGGTTTGAAATCTTTGCTTTCTATCCAATTATTTCCCTTTCTTTCCTTAGCAGGAGAGCAATTTAATTTTTAAGCTTATGACTAAAGAAACTAACGACAGCAATTTCCAAAAAGATGTTTTGGATTCCTCAACAGCAGTCTTGGTAGATTTTTGGGCTCCTTGGTGTGGGCCTTGCCGCCAGCTGGCCCCAACCATAGACGAAATTTCCAAAGAGCTAGAAGGAAAGGTTGAGGTTTTTAAATGTAATGTGGATGAAAACCCTGAAACCCCTTCGAAATATATGGTTCGCGGCATTCCAACTTTGATGCTTTTTAAAGGTGGAAAAATTGTTGACACTAAAGTTGGATCAATTCCGAAAATAGCTTTGCTAGAATGGTTGCGTGATAATGCCTAAATGCTAGAGCGCCTTTATCTAGAGAAAAAAAACATCCTAAATAATTCACGCAATTTTTTTTCAGATGTAATTTCGCTAGTTCCAAAAATTGGCTGTGAGCTAGAGTTTTTTTTGTTAAATATTTCTCAAAATTACCTTTTGCTTGAGCAGCTAATTTTGGAGCTGCAGGAAAAATTAGGAGAGAAATTTCCTTTAATTTATCAGGTTGAAAAAGAGCAGGGGAAGGGACAGGTTGAAATTAAAACTGTTTTCACTTCAGATCTATCAAGCCTTTGTGAGCAAATAACCGAAGCTAAAACCTTCATAAAAGATTTTGCCAAACAAAAAAAAATCATCGCCTCTTTTGCTGCCCAACCATTCAGCGAAGAATGCGGAAGCTCTCTACAATTCAATATTTCACTTCATGATGAAAGTGAAAAAAATCTTTTTGAAAGTAATCCAGCGCTTTTAGCAGAAACTGCTGATTCATTGCTTAGCGTTACTGATGATATAATGATTCTTCTGGCACCACAAAAAGAAGATTATCAGCGCTTTTCTTTCGAGCTTAATTACAATTTATTCA
>CAZCWN010000066.1:0-8152 GCA_964502375.1 uncultured Rhizobium sp.
TTAGCAAGAATCTCCAAACAAAACTCCGTATCCATAGAGATTGATAATTTAGCAGAAACTACAAATCTGCTGAAGACATCAATCAGCGCCACAAGATAGACAAAGCCTCGTGGTGTTTTTATGTAAGTGATATCCACCGACCAAACCTGATTAGAGTGGTTAATTTCCAAATCACGCAGCAGATAGGGAAATTTCTGATGATTTCTGTTAATGACTGTGGTTCTAGGTTTGGCGTAGATGGCCTTTAATCCCAAACTTCTCATTAAACGCAAAACTTTCTTGCAATTGATTCGACATATTTTCTTTCCGTAAAAAGTGTTATTAAAAAATTAATAATTTTTTTGGAAAAAAATCTAATTAGAATTTGGAAGAGTGGTCTGAAAATTGGGAAGCACTATACTCACAGGCGAAAGATTCAAATGATTTTTTAGAATTGAATATACCAGGCAGAGCGCCATCTGTATTGGTAAAAGTTCAAGGAGATCACGTAACCGCTCACCGACTAGTTGGAGAAGGTTTGTTTAGAAGCGTAGGTAGAATTAGTGTGGATGAGGTGGATGCTCTTTTTAATTTAGCAAATAGGACGCGCTTAAGAGAAAGACGTAGTGATTTATAAGATTATGTTAGCGCTATTGCAGTTCTTGATCCCACAAGGAAAGATAGTTTGTATCGCGCGCTAGATGAGGCCTTGATTTCTTACAATCACAATAGGCACAGAAAAACGGCGATAAAACAAATGGTTAGGGACTTGCATGAGGATCAAAATCTTATCGGAATTTCCTATGAACAGGCATTAAAAAATCAGGAAGCGCGCTTTCGAGAAAATGGAGAAAAGATTCGCCTTGTATTTACTAATGTGTGTGCGCTATTGCTAACTTTTTACAATAAAATTCCCCATACTTCTTACCATTGTATTGAGGGGTTTGAAGAAGGGAGTGGTGATATTAGAGGAGCAATAACTAGAATTAGTGAGGTGCTAACATGGATAAGAGAACAGCCACCGGAAGGCGTAATTTCTTCCGCTGTTCTTACCACAAAAAGAGAGCAGGTTGTGAATGTAATGAATTCTTTAATTCATTATCCGGAAATAACCGATGAGGCTAAATTAATCGCTCATGCAACAGAAAATATTGATAAGAAAGGAAGAACAAATCAGCCACGAAATAACAACAAAGACACTCTGATTATGCTTTTATCAAGGCATATACATATATTTTTTGCTGTTTATCCGGAATTAAAAAATGTTTTTAATCAAAGTGGTGAGCTGATTGATGACTTTATTGATAAATTTATTGGCTATGGAACTCCCCCTCCCAACTGGCCTTCTTTTACAAGTGAGGTTGAAAGACAATCAATAAAAGATGAGGTGAGAGCTGGAGTTATTGCTTTAGAAAATGCTGTTAGTCTCAATCATTATACTTAATGGAAAGCACATGTGGAAGCTATGGGGCGCGATATAGCTTCCTCTGATGACGAAGATATTCCAACTAAACCAAGAAACAAAGTTACAACCGCTGAAGCCAAACAGCTAGCTGAGGTTAAAACCGAACAGCAAGAGCTTGAGGAAATGAGAAAGGAACTTGCGAAATTACGGAGGATGAAAGAAGTAATTCTCGAAAATAGAGATTCAATTCCAGCGCCAATAATGGAAAAAGTGGATGAAGCTTTATCTTCCAGCCAAGCTAAAGAGCCTACAACAAGAAGGGGGAGAGGTGGCACGAAAAAAGGCGGGCGTTAATCGCTATAATTTGCCTGGTCTGATTTTTTAGCATTGAGGCACTGGCTGTCAGAATTTTTCTTGAGCATTATTAAAGTTACCTTAAGAGGAGTTACCTTAAAGGAAATTAGATGAGCAGGCCCTCCAGTTAAAAATATTTTTCAACTTTATGGCGAAAAAATTACCACAAACCACCATTCCTAAATTTCTTTGGTCGGTTATTAAGCCATATAAATGGTGGTATCTGTTGATGATGCAGGCTCCGATAATAAATTCTTTCTATAAAGTCTTTAGTATCTGGGCTATAAAATTAGTGGTTGATGCTTTTACGGCTATATCAGTGCCAGAATATTCAGCTTTCATCTATCCAGTAATATTATTTGTTGCTGCAATTTTGCTTATGGAATTTGGCTGGAGATTGAGCCATTTTGCCTGGATGAAATCTCAGCCATTTGTAAGAACAGATATAGTCGCGAAAGCTTATGATTATATCCAAAATCATTCCCATAATTTTTTTCAAGATACACGAAGCGGATCAATCGTAAGCAAGATTAAGGGGATATCGGCAGGATATAATAATTTATGGTTTGGAATTCACCATCGGCTCTCAGTTCCACTGCTTGAAATATTAGTAACGATAATTGCGCTAGTCCTCATCAACTGGCAATTATTCATTTTTATGACTTTATGGTGCTGCGTATTTTTTCCGATAATGCTGAAGATGTCTTTCAATGTCAGTAAATTTGCCACTGAAACCACTGATTCTCAACACCAGGCAGTGGGCTTTATTGCTGACAATATTACCAATATTTTTTCATTATTTTTTTTCGCGTCCCGCAATCGCGAATTGAATAAAATAAAAGATTTTTTGAAGAGCGACACCGCGAGAAAAGATTACGCCTGGATCAAATATGAATTAAAGATGGCCTTCGTGGGTATAGCATTTTATGCCACTATGTTGATTTCATTATTTATTTTCATGATTCATCTGCGTCGTATTGCCGTTATTACTACGGGAGATTTTGTGTTTGTAATGACAGTAACATTCTTCGTGGTGGATAACATATGGAAGCTGGTTAGCGAGGTGGGTGATTTTTTGGGCAAAGTAGGGGATTTTCAATCTTCATTTTCAATTCTTCAAACTCCACAAGAGCTTATTGATAAAGCCGAAGCAAAAGAGCTAAAGGTAACTAAAGGTGAAATAATTTTTCGAGATATTTCTTTTGAATATAAAAAAGGGGAACAAATTTTTAACCACTTAAATATTCACATCAAAGCGGGTGAAAAAGTGGGGTTGGTTGGATATTCTGGCGCTGGGAAATCAACACTTATTTCGCTTTTACTTAAAAATTTTAAAGCAACTGATGGCGATATTTTAATCGATGATCAAAGTATTTATAACGCAACTTCAGATTCTCTCCGTCTGCAAATTTCTTTAATTCCGCAGGAAACTTTACTTTTTCATCGCTCTATTGGCGAAAATATTGGCTATTCAAAAGAAAATGCTTCGCTACAAGAAATTGAAAATGCGGCAAAAAAAGCGCATATTCATGATTTCATTAAAACTCTTCCAAATGGCTATGAAACTTTAGTGGGAGAGCGCGGAATAAAACTAAGCGGCGGCCAAAGGCAGCGCATTGCAATTGCGAGGGCTATTTTAAAAGATGCGCCAATTTTAATTTTAGATGAAGCCACTTCCAACCTTGATTCCCACACCGAAAAACACATTCAAGAAAGCCTTAATTTATTAATTAACGATAAATCGAAAACGGTTATTGCCATTGCTCACCGTCTTTCCACACTCAAGCATATGGGCAGAATTATTGTTTTAGATAAAGGAAAAATTATTGAAGATGGATCGCACGAAGAGCTGCTAAGAACCAACGGTTATTATCGAAATATGTGGAATATGCAGGCAGGTGGGTTCTTACCTGATGCTTCGAATGAGGTTGATGAATTTTTGATCGAAAGTATTAACTAAAATTTAGCAATACACCCACCATCCATCACCAAATCAGCGCCCGTAACAAAAGAAGCCTCATCTGATGCTAAAAATAATACCCCATAAGCTATTTCTTCCGCTTTACCTATTCTGCCAAGCGGAGCCATAGTTTCAAATGCTTGCCGAGTTTCTTTTTCTTTGATTAAATCTTCGGTCATAGGAGTTTCTATAGCTCCTGGCATAATCGAATTAATGCGAATATTGTCTTTGCCACACTCTACTGCCAAATCTTTAGATAAAAGTCTCATCCCTCCTTTGGAAGAGCTGTAAGCAATTCCTGCACCGCCTTCCATTCCGGCTATGGAAGATATATTAACAATTGCTCCGCCACCAAATTTTTTCATATGAGGAATAACTGTTCTAGCCCCAAGGAACGCACCAGTAAGATTAACGCCAATAACTTTTTCCCAAATTTTCTGGGTAGTTTCTTCTATTTTTAAAAAAGCAGGGAAGATTCCGGCATCATTCACCAAAATATTAATTTGGCCATGAAGCTCTGAAGCTTTTTGTACAACCTCATTCCATTGGGCCTCGGAAGTTACATCATGCTCCATATAGTCAATTGCTATATTATGCTTAGAATTTTCTTCGTTAAATTTTTTTACCCAATTTTCCAATTTAGCTTTTTGAGTATCAGTAGCTAAAACTTTTGCCCCTTCTTGTGCAAACAGCTTGGCTGTTGCCTCGCCAATGCCGCCGGCAGCTCCGGTAATAATGGCAACTTTATTATTTAGTCGTTTCATATTCCTCCTTTTTTGATTTGGTTTTAACGTTCCTCTATATAGTTACTTTCATCGCCTAAAAAAATCACCGATCATTTTGCGCTTATTACCAATGCCCATTTACTGTATTAAAATGAACTCATGAGGAAAACAAATTAATAAAAATATCGAACAGCTATCCGCAATAAAATTAGTAGGCATTACTACGCGCACATCAAATAGTGCCGAGATGAATCCTGACGAGCTAAAATAGGATATATAATGCGAGCATTTTTTATGGGAAATTTTTCATCGTAAAAATCCAGGCAGAGTGTTTACAGTTTATACAAATTACGAAAGCGATATATGGAAAATGAAGATGTCGTAATTGGGTGGGCAAAGAGCTTATATAGCTGGTTTTGAAATCCATGACAAAAGAAGCCAGTAGCAAAATTTATAACTTCTTTTATTCGCACTTAGGGAGAGGGCTATTTCCACTAACCCTTCCTCTCATTTTTATATTAATAATTAATAAAGAGGTGCCTTATGAAAAGAGCTAGAATCCAGAGCAGTTCGGAAAATGAAATGTTGGCTATAGCAGTAGGAAATGAGGTAATGTTTTCTAACTTAAGTGTGGATCTAAGAGAAGAAATTATAAGAGAGATAAGAGCGGGAGATTTAATCAGAGCATTTGCCTTAGCTTTACCAGTAAATTCTACTCTTGCTGGAATATTACAACAAAACATTAATTCGAATGCTGAACGCATTCAGAATAGGTTTATAGAAGCAGTTAAAGCAGGAGAAAAAGAATTGGTTGCGGCTCTTTTAAATTTAGGAGCGAGAGTTAATGATGTCGAGATGCATGGGGTTAGAGCATTAACATGTGCTGCTGAAAAAGGTTATCTCCAAATTGTCGAACTACTTATAAGAGAAGGGGCTGATCTTGAAGCTGAAAATATGTATGGAGCTACACCCTTGATATGTGCTGTTGAAAATGGTCATATCCAAATTGTTGAACTACTTCTAGCAGCAGGAGCTGATATTAATGCTATAGATAATTGTGACCGTACAGCCTTGATAAATGTTGCTGAAAATGGTAAGTTCCAAATGGCCGAACTACTTATAAAAGCAGGAGCTGATATTGAGGCTGAGGATGAGGATGGGTATACAGCTTTGTTAAGGGCTGCTGAATATGGCTATACAAAAATTGTTGATCTGCTTTTAAGAGAAAAAGCTAATGTTGATCATATAGATATCAGGTGGTATGGTCCTGTAATAGCATCGCTATTTCTGATCAATGGGGCTAAAATAGACACCACAGAAATAGCATCTTTTTTAGAGCACCTTAACCAAACTAGAGAAATTGAACCAAACGCATTTAGTTTTATTGCCACCTCTTTAGCTGCTTTTTTTCCCACTGGCCATCCCCTAATAGTTGAATTAGATTTTACTCCTAATGAAAACCAACAAGCAGAAATTGCCAGGATCAGAGGGCATATTGATAATGTTGCTACTGTTCTTGTAAGTCGTGGTTATAATGAAGAAGAAGCTAGAAACAAAGCAATGGTAGCTGTGGCCAGAATTTTTGTTAACATAGATGAAGCTGGAAACAGCTCTTGGCGTAGTGATGAAGCAGCAAAAGATTATGCGAGTGTCGGAGTAAGTAGAGATAAAGGGTGGTTGTATTTAAGTGTTCTCAATAAAAACTTTGTTTCTCAGCGTGCGATATTGCACGCTTTTGAGTATATTTACAGCGGTGTAAAAGAATATAACTATGCTATCGCCTCCGTTGCTTTGCTTACTACTTTATTCGAATGTGAAATTAGAGAGGGCGAATCAGCAATTTCCGTAGCCCTCCGAGCAGTTGAAAATCATAGAGCTGCTATGAGAAATAGAGTTAGAGAGGCTGAAGAAAAAAAAGAAACAGCGGCGAGTAGCAGGCCTTCTGCTTTTCCTATTATACGTTTAGCCACTGCTATAGCCCCTAGAGGAAGAGAAACACCTGCAAGTGCACCAGAGGGAAGGTAAACTGTGCCTTCTTTCAGATCTTTAGCCCTTGGCTAAATCTCAATTATAAAATCACTCATTTGGCTGATTCACTTTATTTAATTTTTGGGCTCTTTTCAGTTGGCCACTTTAAAGCACTAAGGTAATTTTTGAAATTTGTTTGTGGGGATAAAATTTAAAAGCGAAAAGCTATTGAGTAGTGGGATAGTCCCAAAGATTTATTTGAGGGGAGGTTATGCTATGCAATAAATCCGATACCGCCTCCAAGACTCACTTAAATGAGCAGACAAAAGCAGTCTCAAGTGAGCCACATCAAGATGAGCAACAGAATTCCACCGCAACCGTCTCCAAGACTAACATTGGAGAACAATTAAACCTTTTTAACTTTTAACCTTTTTTCTCCTCTTTTTATGATCAAAAAACACACAATCCAAAAAACGAAATGATCAAAACCAAATTTCTCGAAATGCTGGAAAATGCCAAAGGTCGAGATTTGAAAACCGTGAATAATTATGCCAACGCAATTTATGAATTTGAAATTTCTACTGGCTTTAAGGATTTCAAAAAATTTGAAGTAAAGCAGGCAATCGAGTTTAAAGAATCTCTCTCACTGAAAAAAAACCAGCGCACTGGTGACAGCATTTCAAAATCCTACCTTCAGCATTATGTTGCCCATGTGAAAGATTTCTTTGAATGGCTATCAAAGCAAAGAGCTTATGAAAGATTTATTACTCATGATGATGCACAATATTTCACCTTAAGCCGAAATGACCGCAATCGCGCAAGAGCAACTAACTTTCAGGAAAGCCATACTGTTGAAGAAATCATTGCTACTATCAGATTGATGCCAAGCACCAACGAAATTGAAATGAGAAACAAGGCTATGATCAGTTTGGCTTTCTTAACCACTCCAAGAATCAGTGCGCTTCAAACTGCAAGAATTGTCTGCATCAAATATTTTAGAGATGAAGACGCTTGGGCATTCATGCAGAACCCAAACATGGTGAATACTAAGACCGCGAGCAACATAAATGCTTTTTTCATCGGTCATCTTCAGGATATTTACGACAATGTTTTAAATTGGGTTGAACATCTTAAGGCAAAAGGCTTTACCGAAAAATGCCCGCTATTTCCAAAAATCATTCCAACTTTTAACAGTGATGGTTTGCCATCTTTGATTTTGGAAAAGCAATTCATCAAGTCTCAAACCAGCATCCGCGACATCTTCAGAAAAGCTTTCAATGACAACAAATTGCCATACCGAAAACCACACACTTTTAGACACGCAATCACCCGCAAGATGATGAAAAGTGAAAAATCTCCACTCCTGATTTCAGCATTGGCTCAGAATATGGGACATAAGGATGTAGGGGTTATAATCGCTAGTTATGGTACTCGACCAGAGCATGAGAGAGCTGGAATTTTGAAGAGTTTTGAGTTAGAATAAATTAGTTTCAGCTTATAGCTTTAAAACTTAATCAAGAATGTAATGAAAGAAAAAATTAAGAAAATACCAAGTAGTGATACTGAAATTTTTGTTTGTATGACAATGGATCACTCACCTCAAGAATTGATAAAAAATAATTGCGATGAATTAACTTCAGTTGTTTTATTTATACACTCAAATTTTGCTAGAGAGTTAGATGCTTATCTAAAGAAAAAGAATTTTAAATTAACCCCAGTCGCGTTTAGGCTCCTGCCAACCGATTCAAGCAAATCCTAGGT
>CAZCWN010000067.1:0-8148 GCA_964502375.1 uncultured Rhizobium sp.
GAGTGAGCGGTGGTAAATTTTATTTCTTTCAAAAAGGACAAACAAAATTTTCCTCTTTTTTTGCGGTTCCATCACATTTCTTTTTTACTTCAATAAAATCATTCACCAGAGAATTTCTTATGTTTTGGGCAGCGATTTTTGTTAAATTAGATTTAACGTATTCCTCAGAAACATAGGTGCCATAACGGTTTGTGGTTACGTCATAGTTATCATTCACTGAGGTTGAGCCAGAAGAAATTAAGTCTCCATTCTGCAAATTATGTAGCTGGTAAGCTACATCCAGGGTCATTTTATTTCGACCTGAAGCACCAGTGGTGGTTGTGAAAGTTGAGGAGATGGTTTCTTTAGTGTCTAGGGTTAGAATATATTTTGGTTCATTCTTTATGGAGTCGGGATTTAATAAATCATAAAGATTATTTTTTAACTCTTGGCTTAAACGAACCCGGTCTTTTTTAATTCTAATTGCCGCCATTTCTTTAGTCAGAGATAAATCTAAATCATTTTTATGCTCTTTGTAAATTACCTGAAAGCCACAAGCTGAGAGGCTAAAGAGCAATAATATTAAAAAAATTTTAGGCATTTTTTAGAGCACTTTTAATAAAGGAAACAAAGAGAGGGTGTGCAGCAAAAGGCTTTGATTTTAATTCGGGATGAAATTGCACACCGATGAAAAAAGGATGATCTTTTATTTCAATAATTTCGGTTAATTTTCCATCAGGTGACATGCCGGAAAAACTTAAGCCTGCCTTTTCTAACTTTTCTTTAAAATTTATATTTACTTCATAGCGATGTCTATGGCGTTCAGAAATAATTGATTTTTTATAAATTTTTTCTGCCAAAGAGCCTTTACTGATTTTACACTGATAAGCTCCAAGCCTCATTGTGCCACCTAAATCAGTTCCTGCTTTCTTGGTTTTCTTGCCAGAGCTTTCTTGCCATTCACTCATCATTCCAATCAAAAAATTGCCCTTTTTAGAAAATTCGCTAGAGGTGGCATCTTTAATGCCAAGCACATTTCGCGCATATTCAATGACGGCCATTTGCATGCCATAACAAATTCCTAAACATGGAATTTTTTGTAAACGCGCCTGGGTGATCATATCGATTTTCCCTTCTACCCCAGCTTCGCCAAAACCACCCGGAATCAGAATAGCATCGATATTTTTTGGCAATTCATTTTTACCATGTCGCGCATTAAACCAAATGATATTAGCTTTTGCCTTTAGAGAAAATGCGGCGTGATCAATGGCTTCAAGGAGTGATTTGTAGGAATCGCGGTAGTCTGTATATTTTCCAACTATGGCAATATTTACTTCTGATTTTGGATTTTCGATGGCGTCTTTAATTTTGAGCCATTTGGAAAGATCGGGTTTTGTTTTGTGATCAAGTTTGAAAAATTTTAGAATTTCTGTGTCGAGGCCGTTTTTATGATAAATTATTGGCACTTCATAAATGCTTGCGGCGTTTGGTGCAGCAATAACAGAAGAAGCTGGAACAGAACACATTGTGGCGATTTTTTCTAAATGAGATTTATTTACTGGATGTTCGGCGCGGCAAAGTAAAACGCTGGGCTGGATGCCTATTGAGCGCAATTCTTTTACCGAATGTTGTGTAGGTTTGGTTTTTAATTCATTGGCGCTTTCAATATAAGGCAGAAGAGTGAGATGCAAAAATGCACAGCGCTCTTGGCCATATTCATATCCTAATTGGCGAATAGTTTCAAAGAAGGGAAGGGCTTCAATATCGCCAACAGTGCCGCCGATTTCGCAAAGCACAAAATCGACATTTTGAACATCATGCAAAATGAATTCTTTAATAAGATCAGTTACGTGCGGGATCACTTGTACAGTGCCGCCGAGGTAATCACCTTTGCGCTCTTTGGCTAATAATTTGGAATAAATTTGGCCCGCTGTTACATTGTCAGATTTTTTGGCATCAACTCCTGTGAAGCGCTCATAATGGCCTAAATCAAGATCCGTTTCGGCTCCATCTTCGGTAACAAAAACCTCACCATGTTGGGTTGGGCTCATTGTGCCTGGATCAATATTTAAATAAGGATCAAGTTTGCGTAGTCTGACGCTATAGCCTCGTGCCTGCAACAAAGCACCAAGAGATGCCGAAGCTAAGCCTTTTCCTAAAGAGGAAACCACACCACCAGTAATAAAGATAAATCGAGTTTTGTGAGATTTTGTTGGCATTGTAGATAAGGGCTATTTACCGGACATTATTCGATCCACCAATTGCTGTATTGTTGGAACAAAGCCATTAGCATAAAAAGGATCAGTGGCGAAGCGATAAGCGCTGTGGCCGGAAAACATTAATTGATTTTCGATGTCAACTCCGTGACGTATATCTTGTAGGGTTTTTTGAATGCAGAAGCTGCGTGGATCAGCCTTGCGATCAGTGGTGTAATTCATTTCTGGTTTATCAGACCAATTACTAAAGCGACATTGGCTTAAGCAGCCCATACAATTAATTTGATCAGTCACAATTTGTATTGCTTTTGATTTATCAACAAACATCAAAGTTTCATCGGGAGTTTTCATGCCTTCGGTGTGGCCGGCTTTAACCCATTCATCAACTTTGGCTTTATCTTCTGATTTGATGTAAACTACGCGGCCCCTTTGTCCGAAAGGAATGGCAGTATTAAAATTATCAATTGGCTTGGCGCGATATTCGACTTGGCGAACTTCACGTTCCTTTAATTCGTGAATAAAGTTATTTTCAACGGCAGAGGAATAAAAGCCAGTTGGGCTGAAACGATTTAGATAAACATCACCTTTTTTTAGAGTGAGCAATTTTTTCTTCCACGCTTCAGGGACGGGATATTCCTGGGTTACTATTGGGCGCGTGCCGAATTGGAAAACGATTGGCCCAATTTCTGGGTTGTCTAACCAATGTTCAAATTCTTCTAAATTCCAAACGCCTCCAGCCATGATGATAGGAACTTCATTTAAGCCTACAGAATTCATGAAACTGCGCAGTTCGGCTACACGTGGATAAGGATCTTCATAGGAGGTTGGGTCTTCAGCATTGGATAAGCCATTATGTCCGCCCGCGCGCCATGGACATTCATAAACCACGCCGCCAAGAAGCGAAACCGCTTTATGATAACTTCTTTTCCATAAAGCACGAAAAGCGCGCATTGAAGAGACGATGGGGTAGTAATATACTTTATATTTTTCAGCAATTTCTGATAAGCGATAAGGCATACCGGCGCCGCAAGTAATGCCATGAATCAAATCTTTTGCTCCTTCAAGAATTCCGTGTAAAACGCGTTCAGCGCCTCCCATTTCCCATAAAATATTCATATGGATTCGCCCTGATCCGCCGGCAATATCATGAGCAATTTTTGCTTGAGAGATGCCACCTTTTATACTGTAGGCAACTAATTCTTCATGTTTTTCACGACGGGTGTGAGTATGGTATTCAAGAGGAATCAATTTACCATTTTCATCTACGTAATCAGCGTTAACTCCAGAAAAAGTTCCAACTGCTCCGGCTTTTGCAAAGTATCCTGCAGTAACGCCGGTGGTTATTCCAACGCCTTTTCCGCCTTCAATTATTGGTAAGCAATTAAAGCCGGAGATTTTAAAAGATTTTATTTTTTTTAACACGGAAATGAGGCTCCAAATATTGTGAGTGATGGCAGGAAAAACGAAGGAGTGCAGGGTAAGAATTAATTACAAAATATCAATAAAAACTTAGCATTAATTTTGCCGCTCTTGTTAGTTATTTTCCTCATCTTAAAAATAATAAGGCTGTGGCGCCAACCTAATTTCCAAAAATGAATTTCAATATTCCCGAATTTACCGTATCAGAATTTTCGCGCTCGATAAAAAGAGTGGTAGAAGATGCTTTTGGCTATGTGCGAATCAAAGGCGAAATTACTGGCTTTAAACGTGCTTCCTCGGGCCATATTTACTTTAACTTAAAAGATGAAAATTCAGTTTTATCAGCGGTGTTTTTTCGCAGCATGGCCCAACTAACTAATTTTGAGATTGGTGATGGTTTGCAAATTTGTGCATCAGGAAGAATTACAACTTTTGAGGGTCGCTCTAATTATCAAATAATCGTTGAGAAGGTTGAAATAGCAGGTATTGGCGCTATTTTGGAGATGATTGAAAAAAGGCGGCAAAAGCTTTTAGCAGAAGGACTTTTTGATGAAATTCATAAAAAACAAATTCCGTTTTTGCCAAAAATTATTGGTGTGATTACTTCAGAAACTGGTGCAGTTATTGAAGATATTAAACACCGTATCGAAGCGCGCTGCCCAACGCATATCATGCTTTATCCAAGCTCCGTGCAAGGGGAAAAAGCAGCAATGGAAGTTATAAATGGCATCAGGTTTTTTAATCAATTAATTGATAAAAAAAGGCCGGATGTAATTATTATTGCGCGTGGCGGGGGCTCTTTCGAAGATCTTTTACCTTTTAGTGATGAGAATTTAGTGCGTGAGGTTTTTAAGTCGGAAATCCCAATTATTTCTGCTATTGGTCATGAAACTGACACTACATTAATTGACTATGTTGCTGATTTGCGCGCACCAACGCCTACAGCAGCTGCAGAGCTTGCCACGCCTACGATCTCTGAGTTAAAAAACCAATTAACTTTTTTAAAAAACCGCCTGGATTTTTTATCGCATGATTTTTTATCACAAAAATTGCAGAATCTAAAAAATTTACAGCGCTATATTATTGACCCTGCAGCAATGCTGGAGAGAATTAATGCCGGATTTTTTTTAGTTGAAAAAAAGTTTAACTTTGCGAGGGATAATTTTTTTGCAAAAAGGGCAGAAAAATTGGCAATTTTACGAATTTCCAATCAATTGCTTTTGGAAAAAATTAATTTTTTTACTCAGAAAATTGATTTTGCTTCTAACCAGTTACAGAATGGTTCAGCGGCATTTTTCAAAAATGCTGAAAATGATTTGGTTAATTTTTCAAAAATGCTGAAAGCCAATCATTATAATCAAATTTTGCAGCGTGGTTTTGCTTTAATAAAAAATGAAAAGGGCGATTTAATTTCTTCAATAGAAAATGCTAAAATTGGTGAAGAGCTCTTGCTAGAGTTAGCTGACGGCCAAATAACAACTCAAGTTCTAAATGTTAAAAACTCCTAAATTCTGGACAAAAAGAAACATGCTTGCCTGGGCGCTTTTGCCTTTTAGTTGGCTCTATTTTTGCGGTTTTTATTTGGTTAAATTTTTTACTAGAACCACAAAAATTTCTAAACCGGTAATTTGCGTTGGTAATGTTATTGCAGGTGGGGCCGGCAAAACTCCTGTTTGTATTGCGCTAGGAAAAATCTTGCATGAGATGTCGGTAAATTTTGCTTATTTAAGCCGTGGTTATATGAGTGATGGATCAAAATTTTTGCTGCTGCGCAAGGATGATAATAATAAGGCAGAGCAAGTTGGTGATGAGCCATTGATGCTGCTTGAAACTGCTCCCACTTTTGTTTCCACTAATCGTATTTTTGGCGCCAAGCAGATTGAAAATATGAAAAGATTTAGCGCTATAGTGCTTGATGATGGCATGCAAAATAATTCGCTGCATCGCGATTTTACTATTATGGTTGTTGATGGAAAAATTGGTTTTGGAAATAATTTTCTCTTGCCTGCTGGCCCTATGCGTGAGCCGCTAAAAGCTGCGTTAAAGAAAACTAATTTAATAGTAATGATAGGTGAGGCTTCGCCGCAATTAAAGAAAAAATTAGCCGGTAAAAAAATTGTTAAAGCAGAAATTTGGGCAACTAATTTAGACAGATTTCGGGGCAAAAAATTGGTCGCTTTTTGTGGCTTAGCCTACCCAGAAAAATTCTTTTCTTTTATCCGCGAAAAAGGCCTGGACGTGCTTGAGACATATAGTTTTCCGGATCATTATCATTACAAAAATTCTGATTTAGAAAAGCTTTTTAAACTCGCGCATGAAAAAGATGCTACTTTAATTACCACTCAAAAAGATTGGGTAAAATTTACCAAATCTTATCGTGAAAAAATTTGTCATCTCAACATTAGGCTTGAGTTTGAAAATAAAGAATTAATCAAAGAAGAATTAAAAAAAGTTTTATGGAAGCGCGGTTAAAAAAAATTCGTTATATTATTGAAGCAATTGTGGTAAAGGCTGGCTTGTGGTTTTTTGGTGCAATGAAAGTGCAAACTGCTTCTAATGTGGCTGCAGCAATTTCCAGATTTGTTGGCAAAAAAATCTCTGTACATAACTTAGCTTATCAAAATCTTAGTAAAGCAATGCCAGAGCTTTCTGCCTCTGAGAAAGAAAAGATCATGGATGATATGTGGGATAATTTAGGGCGCATCGTCGGCGAATTTCCTCATATTGCCAAAATCACTGTTGATGAAATTGAAAATTTCATAGAAATGCCGCAAGAAACGAAAGAATTGCTGTCAGCTATGAAAGAAAGCAAGAAAGGGGCAATAATTTTTGGTGCTCATACGGGAAATTGGGAAGTAGGGCCAAAAGTTTTTATTAAAAATGGCTTAAAAGTCAGTACGGTTTACCGGCCATTAAATAATCCTTATGTTGAAAAAATGACCTCCAGTCTAAGGGGTGTTGATATGATAGAGAAGGGCGTTAGCGGCAGCCGTAAGATTATTGAAGCAATTAAAAGCGGTGGATTCGTTATAATTCTTGCCGATCAAAAAATTAGTGAAGGTGAGCCGGTGCAATTTTTTCATGATGTGGCGATAACTACAACTTCAATTGCTAAAATTGCTTTAAAATATGGGGTGAATTTAATGCCAGCTCGATCTATCAGAATTAATAGAAATTTTAAATTTTTAGTAGAACTAGAAAAACCACTTGCAATTGAAAATACGAGCGATCTTAATTCAGATGTCTTGCGCCTTACTCGCCAGATTAATCGCAAGCTCGAAGAATGGATTAAACAATATCCATCACAGTGGTTTTGGGTCCACAACCGCTGGAAAAAATAACCTTCAATAAATCAAATATGAAATTGTTACGTAAATTTACCTTGCTCGCGCTATTGTCATTTTCGTGTTCTTGTGCGATGCTTTTTAATGAAAAGGAAGTTGATGTTTCAATCGGCAGTAACCCACCAGGGGCTGATATTTTTATTGAAGGAAGAAATTACGGAAAAACCCCGGCAACTATTAAGATTGAACCAAAAAACTACACTGTTGTGCTCACTAAAGAAGGCTATGGCTCAACTCAACTTAATATAGAATATTGGGCAACCGCCAGAAACGGCAAGTGTATAGCTGACATGATTGGAACCATGCTAATCATTCCTTATTACTCTTTCTATTGGTCAGGATATTGTAATGACTTCAAACAAAAAGAATATTTCGTAACTATCCCGCGCATGACTGGTGCAGCTGCTAAGGGCTCTATGATGGGAGTTGGTCAAAATCCACGTGATATGATTCAATATTATTACAATTCACCAAACGGGGCTAAGGCTGGAAATAATGGAATGAATGGTGGTAATAATTCTACACGTTCTGCTTATTAAAACGCTTTTTAAGCTTATTTAAAAAAAGCCGTAAGTGTAATAATTCACTTACGGCTTTTTTGTTTTGAGCCTTTAACCATTGCTAACCTGAAGTGAGAAAAACTTACAAAATGATAGCGATGGTAAGGTTTGTTTGGTAAGTTAGAATTTGATTAAATGTTAAAATTATTCTTTATCTTAACAGTGATTACAGGTCTTGCTCTCTTTACCTGATACAATTTTTGTTTTGCTTTGGCACCTTTCATTGTTTTTGATTTAACTGTTTATCTAAGTAATCCGCCCACCATTACATCATCTTAATTCTCTGATCTAGATATTCGGCTTTATTATAAGTACCGCGGATTTTATTTTCTTCAATGTGTGAAAGTTGGCGTTCAACCCAATCACCATCAAAACCATTTTCATTGAGAATTGTTGATCCTAAGTGTCTTACGCCATGCGGAGTCATTTTACCATCACTGAATTTCTTCATCATTTTAATCATCGAAACATCAGACATCGGCTTTTTTGTTCTTATAGCGCTTGGAAATAAAAACTCATACTCACCGCTGATACGTTGAATAGTCTTTAAAACTTCGATTACTTGCTTTGATAGCCTGTCCTAGCCCCCGAACTTCCCGCTACCTTGGACTAGACTTTTGAGTGATTGAT
>CAZCWN010000068.1:0-8109 GCA_964502375.1 uncultured Rhizobium sp.
ATTAACAATAAACCCGCTTTCCTTCATAATTGCTTTGGCAGTATCGCTCTTTAGAAACTTCAGAAATTTGCGAGCAATTTCCATATTATCACCAGCGATTACTAATGATTGATAAAAAATATTTTGGTTTTTTTGAGTAGCTATAATTTGCAAAGAAGAATCATTTTTAACCTGGCTGGCAAGCAAGAGTGCATAATATTGTGGATGGTCTTTAATTAAATTTAGAATTGGTGTTCTATCTTCGGGTAACTTGGCAAATAATTGTAAATCACTCAAAGCCATACTCTGAATTAAACTATGGCTAAATTTCCCAGAAGAGTTTCCCTCATAATCCAAAATTATAGTGGCCTTATTTTGATTTAGAATTTTTAATGCCGCTGATAAAAATATTTTTTTTGATCGCAGCTCAGTAGGTAAAGCGGGATTTGATTTTGCAGTAACCAGGACAAGCTCATCACCAGCAATATAGCTGGCATTATAAACATCAACTAAGCCTTTCTGACGCAAAACCTCAATATAATGTGAATGAGCAGAAATAAACACATCGGCCGGTTCCCCTAAGTCAATCTCATTAATAAAGTCAGCTGAAGAGCTAAAATTAATTGAGACAACAACATTATGTTGCTGAGAATAAATACGCGAAATTTTTGTTAATGCTCTAACCATATTTGGCTCAGCAAAAACAGTCATTTTTTGGTTTGGAAAAGCAAAAGAATTTTCAATGAGAAGAAAAAATATTAGCGCAATTGCAAGCAAAGTCCTTGCCATTTTTTCCTCATCTAAAAATTAAACCGCCAACATTTTTTGACGAGTAGAATCAATTTCTGCAAACACTTCTTCCCAGCTTCCAGTAGTAGAAGCCTTACTATATTCAGTAACCCTATTTTCAAAAAAGTTGGTGTGTTCAACACCATTCAAAATTTCGTCAAGCCAAGGTAATGGGTTTATATCTATCATATAAATGTCTTTCAAACCTAGCTGGTTTAGGCGCCGATCAGCAATATAGCGAATATAGCGTTTCACTTCACGCGAAGTTAAACCTTCAACATTGCCCATTTCAAAAGCTAAATCGATGAAAGCATCTTCAAAGTGAACAATGGTGGCACAAGCTTCATATAGGCGCCCTTTTAACTCTTCGTCCCAAACTTCTGGATTTTCTTGAACAAAAGTGCGGAATAATTTTATAATTGAATTAGTATGAAGAGTTTCATCGCGTACAGACCAAGCAATGATCTGTCCCATTCCTTTCATTTTTCCAAAGCGTTGAAAATTCAACAAAATAGCAAAAGAGGCAAAAAGCTGTAAACCTTCCGTAAATCCCCCGAAGGCTGCTAAAGTAGTGGCAATATCCTTTTTTGTGCCAATGCCAAATTTGTGCATATAATCATATTTATCCTTCATTTCTTTATACTTCATGAAGGCTTGATATTCCGCTTCTGGCATGCCAATTGTATCCAACAAATGTGAATAAGCAGCGATGTGAACTGTTTCCATATTAGAAAAAGCGGCAAGCATCATTTGCACTTCAGTTGGCCGAAACACTTGGGTATAATGCTTCATATAACAGTTATTCACTTCAATATCTGCCTGAGTGAAGAAACGAAAAATTTGTGTCAAAAGATTCTTTTCGCCAGCAGTTAAATTATGTTTCCAATCACGAACATCATCAGCTAAAGGAACCTCTTCTGGCAACCAGTGAATTTGTTGCTGCTTAAGCCAGGCATCATAAGCCCAAGGGTAGCTAAAAGGTTTATAAATAGGCTTTGAATCTAAGAGTGACATGGTTTTGAGGAAGTTTTAAAAGAATAAAGAAAGGGCTCAAAAGGTAATTTGCGACCCACAAAATGCAAATTAAAAAGTGACTAAAATTCGGGTTGCTTTTCGTTTGATGGTTTTTAAATTCTGTATTTAACTTATTGTCCTTCCCTTTAATTTAAATTTCAAAAACTATGTCAGTTTTAGTTGGAAAAAGAGCACCAGATTTCACTGCTTCTGCAGTTATGCCAAATAACGAAATCCAAGATAATTTTAATCTCCACAATTATATAAAAGGAAAAATTGGAGTTTTATTTTTTTATCCCCTTGATTTTACTTTTGTTTGCCCGTCAGAAATCATTGCCTTCAGTAATCGTTTAGAAGAATTCAAAAAGCGCAATACAGAAGTTATTGGAGTTTCAGTTGATTCAAAATTTACTCACTTGGCCTGGAAAAACACCGATGTAAAACATGGAGGCATTGGAAATATTCAATATCCTTTGGTTTCTGATTTAACAAAAAATATCGCTCGTGATTATGATGTTTTAACGGGGGAAGCTGTGGCTTTGCGTGGCACTTTTCTTATCGACCAAGAAGGCATAGTACGACATCAACTTGTTAATGATCTTCCACTTGGCCGGAACATTGACGAAACAATCCGCATGGTTGATTCCCTAAAATTCTTCCAAGAGCATGGAGAAGTTTGTCCAGCTGGATGGAATAAAGGTAAAAAGGGCATGAAGGCCGACCCAAAGGGAGTGGCCGAATATCTTAGTAGTCATTCTGAAGAACTTTAGGCTTTATTCAAATAAATTGAAAATAAGCTCTAATTCTTATTGACTAACAAATCTTGCGCACTAAAAAGTGCTGCCCTTTTCTAAAGTTTTCTTCCTAAAAGAGACATAAATAATATTATCCATTAGCATTTTCATGCCTACAATTAATCAGCTTATAAGAAAGCCTAGAGCAAAGCAGACCAGTAAGAATAAGGTTCCTGCAATGAAAGCCTGCCCGCAAAAAAGAGGCGTTTGTACTCGTGTTTATACAACAACTCCAAAAAAACCAAACTCGGCGCTTCGTAAAGTTGCCCGTGTTAAACTAACTAATGGCTTTGAAGTAATTGCTTATATTCCAGGCGAAGGACACAATCTTCAAGAGCACTCAGTTGTTGCTATCCGTGGCGGACGTGTAAAAGACTTGCCAGGGGTACGCTACCATATCGTCAGAGGTTCTCTTGATACTCAAGGCGTTAAAAATCGCAAGCAAGCGCGCTCTAAATATGGCGCTCAAAAGCCAAAATAATTAAACATATCTAAATATGCGTAGAAGAGCAGCAAAGATTAGAAAAATTTTTCCAGACGCCAAATATGGCGAAGTAATCGTTTCAAGGTTCATCAATCGCTTAATGAATGACGGTAAAAAATCTGTTGTTGAGAAAGCGGTTTACGAAGCTTTCGATAATCTTGAAAATAAATTAAAAAAATCACCAATCGAAATATTTAAAGACGCGTTGGAAAATGTGACTCCAAGGGTTGAAGTTAGATCGAGAAGAATTGGTGGTGCAACTTATCAAATTCCTGTCGAGGTTTCTACCAGACGTGGCTCAGCACTTGCTTTAAAATGGCTTAAAATTGCCATTGAAAATATCAAAGGTAGAGAATTAGCAAACAAAGTTGTGACTGTTATCCTAGAATCTTTAGAAAATAAAGGTTGGGCAGCAAAGAAAAAAGAAGAAGTCTTTAAAATGGCAGAAGCTAACAAAGCTTTTGCACATTATAGATGGTAAAATAGTTGTCTGTCGCAAGACCGTCTACCATCTTTTTTAACTATATTCTGACAATTTTTAAGAGTTTTTAATAAAGTTACTGCGAATAATTACGTATATTTGTTAGCTCTTATTAAAAAACGAATAAAAATTAAGGCTAAATTCTCTTTTAAAAAAGATAGTAAACAGGTCTCAACATAGTTGATTTGCCTGCAATTTATTGTCCCATAAATTAAATGCTGATTGACGTTGCAATCCCCGCCCACGAGAAAGATTTACACACCCTTAATCACTGTATTAATGGCATCAAAAATAATATTCTTGGTGTCCGCCGAATCATCGTAGTTTCTAAAAAAAAATTCACTGAGCAGGCAGAATGGTTTGATGAATCACTTTATCCATTTTCCTATCAGGAAATCAACGATCTAGTCAATGGCAGCAATGTTGGCTGGAATTTTCAGCAATTATTAAAGCTTTACTCCCCTTTAGTTATCCCAGGAATTTTGCCAAATGTTTTGGTGATTGATGCAGACACGGTCTTCTATCGCAAAGTTAGTTTTTTCTCTAAAGAAGGATTGCCTCTTTATAATCTAAGCAAAGATAAAAATTTAGAAAACTCCAATTTCCACCAAATTACTCTACGCCACATTAAAAAAATCCTGCCTAAAATTGCCGAACAATTTCCTAGAAATTTTGAAAATATTTCCGGCATTTGTCACCATATGCTTTTTCAGAAACACATTATTGAAGAACTCTTTACAGCTGTTGAAAAGCATGACCCTTTTGGCGAGCCTTTTTATAAAATTTTTCTCCAGAATCGCGAAAACTCTTTTGGCGTTGCCGAGTATAATTTATATTTTTACTTTCTGATAACTACTCATCCAAAGGATTATAAAATCAGAATTTTACAATATAAAAACACAGCAAAGTTTTCTCCTTTTAAAGAGCGGCTGCGTAGGAAGTATCACTATTGTTCCTATCACTCTTATATGAGGAATGACCAACAAAAATCTAGCAAAATTTTCCTAAAAAAATTGCACGATTTATTCCTATTTGAACAATGGAATATAGGGATTATTGGTTTTCCAATCCAAAAAATTTTAGAAAAAGATCCAAAAATAATCTGGGTGCCAAAACCACCAAAAACAAGCTTCTGGGCTGATCAATTCAGTTTTAGAATTAGCGATCAAAAATTTATAATTTATGAAAGTTATTCAAAAATTTTGCGACGTGGGAGAATATTAATTGCCACTCTTGATCATGATTTAAAATTGGTTAATAAAAAAATTATTTTAGACGATAAGAAACATCTTTCTTACCCTTTCACTTTTAACCATGATGGTTCAATTTATCTGATCTGCGAGGCGGCAAAATCTAAGACACTCACTCTTTATGAGATTGACCAAAAAAATTTGGAAGCAAAAAAAATTCGCGATATTTTCTCTGATGAGAAAATCATCGACCCAACGATGATTTTTTACCAAAATAAATTCTGGCTTTTTTACACTAAGGCTGATGGCCCTAGCTCAAATTTAAATATTGCCTTCTCTGATTCGTTATTTAGCGATTTCAAACAGCATCCAAAAAATCCGGTAAAAATTAGTACCTACTCAGCTCGGCCCGCAGGCACCTTATTTCTTGCTGATGGAAAGCTTTATCGTCCTTCACAAAATTGTTCCGAAACTTATGGTGGTTCAATAATTATTAACCAAGTAACCACCCTCAATGAAGAAGGCTTTTCAGAAGAATTTGCAAAAGAAATCAAGCCCAACCCTAATGACTTTTATAATCAGGGCCTACACACAATTTCTGACTTTGGTGAATTCACTTTAATCGATGGCAAGAAAAATATCTTTGTGCCTTATAAACCTTTCATTTCTTTGTTTTACAATTTGAAGAAAATTTTCTTGTCAATTAGAAAAGCTTGAGTAAGTTGCGGCGCCCTTATTTTGAAGGTGCTTAGCGCTTGGGCTTATTATTAATAACCAAGCACTAGGCACTTTTTCTTTTCCACTAATTGAAATTTTGAAACTAGAATTCTATGGCCCGTCAAATTGAAATCGAAAAATACCGTAATATCGGCATCATGGCCCATATCGACGCCGGTAAAACCACTACTACTGAACGCATTCTTTTTTATACAGGAAAATCATATAAAATCGGTGAAGTACATGAAGGAACTGCTACGATGGACTGGATGGAGCAAGAACAAGAACGTGGCATCACAATCACCTCTGCTGCAACAACATGCTTTTGGAAAAATCACCGTATTAACATTATCGACACCCCTGGCCACGTAGATTTTACCATTGAAGTTGAGCGCTCATTACGTGTTCTTGATGGCGCAGTGGCAGTGTTTGATGCTGTTGCTGGTGTTGAGCCCCAATCAGAGACAGTATGGCGCCAAGCGAATAAATATCGCGTTCCAAGGATGTGTTTTGTTAATAAAATGGATAGAATTGGTGCTAATTTTTATCGCTGTGTTGAGATGATGAAAAGCAGGCTAGGCGCTCGTCCAGTGCCGATTCAATTACCAATCCACGAAGCTGAAAATTACGGCGGATTAATTGATCTAGTCAAAATGAAAGCTGTTGTCTGGAAAGATGAAACAATGGGTGCAGATTACACGCTTGAGGAAATTCCTGCCGACCTTCTTGATAAAGCAAAACAATATCGTGAGGAACTAATTGAAGCTGCAGTTGAACAGGATGATGCTTTAATGGAAAAATATTTGGGCGGCGAAACAATCAGCGAAGAAGACCTTAAACGCTGCATTCGTAAGGCAACAATTTCTGGCGCTTTTGTTCCGGTTTTAAATGGAACAGCCTTCAAAAATAAAGGGGTGCAAACCCTGCTTGATGCAGTTGTAAATTTCCTACCAAGCCCAAAAGACATCAAACAAATTCCTGCCATTAACAATAAAACTGAAGAAGCAATCACTATTACTTGCGAAGATAAAAAGTTTGCTGGGCTAGCATTTAAAATCATGACTGACCCCTTCGTTGGTTCTCTTACTTTCGTGCGTATTTATTCTGGCGTTCTAACTAGCGGTACTGGCATTATTAATACAACAAAAAACTCCAAAGAAAGAGTGGGCAGAATTTTGCTGATGCATGCTAATAATCGTGAGGATATCAAAGAAGCCTATGCTGGTGACATCGTGGCTTTAGCTGGCTTAAAAAACACTACTACGGGCGATACATTGGTTGAAAGTGACAATGATATAGTCCTAGAAAGAATGATTTTCCCTGAACCAGTGATTGAAGTTTCCGTTGAGCCAAAATCAACAGCAGACCAAGAAAAAATGGGCATGGCCTTGTCCCGCCTTGCTTCGGAAGACCCCTCCCTACGCATTGAATCAGATAAAGAATCAGGCCAAACTATCCTAAAGGGAATGGGCGAACTACATCTTGAAATCATCGTTGATCGCATGAAGCGTGAGTTCAAGGTTGATGCTAATATTGGTCAACCAAAAGTAGCTTACCGCGAAACCGTTACTAAGTCTGTTGAAATTGACTACACCCATAAAAAACAATCTGGTGGTGCCGGTCAATTTGCGAAGGTTAAAATCATTTTTGAACCACTTCCTGCAGACTCTAAAGAAAATTTTGTTTTTGAAAGCGAAATTGTAGGTGGACGCGTTCCTAAAGAATATATTCCTGGCGTTCAAAAAGGCTTAGAATCAGCAAAAGAAACTGGCTTTTTAGCTGGTTATCCCGTTGTTCGTCTTAAGACTCGCTTGATTGACGGCGCTTATCATGATGTTGATTCTAGTGTACTTGCTTTTGAAATTGCTGCTCGTTCAGCCTTTCGTGAAGCCATGGAAAAAGCAGGGCCTATTATTCTTGAGCCAATTATGAAAGTAGAAGTTGTAACTCCGGAAGAATATATGGGCGACGTAATTGGCGATATCAATTCTCGTCGTGGTCAAATTCAGAATTTAGAAGGACGAGACGTTGCTCAAGTAATCACCGCTAAAGTTCCTCTTGCTTCAATGTTTGGCTACGTAAATTCTTTACGCTCTCTTTCACAAGGCCGTGCTAGTTACAGCATGGAATTCGATTGTTATGAGCCAGTTCCAGCGCATGTTGCCGAAGAAATCAGAGCTAAAAAAGCTTAATTTCATTTTAGAGTACGTCTTCAAATAATCTGAAGCGTACTCTCTGATGCTTGGATTTTATAAATTATAATACCAAGCATTTCTAGGATTGCCGAACAAATTTTTTGGCCATCCAATTTTCTTTAAACTTTTGCTTGCAAAATATTTTTGCATCTAAAAAATGCGCCACCTCGTTTGTTTAGTTGGTGGTGATGCTAAGCCCCACAAAGCATTGATTTTCTTGGTGTCGTAAAGGGTTCTAAAGAAAATATTTACACAAAAATTTTTAGAGAAAAAATTTCGAAAAAAAATATCTATATATAGATATTTTTTTTCCGAATTTTTTTTGAGCGAAATTTAAAAAAAATCAGACTCTAAAAATTCCTTTAAAGAGAATTTTTAGAAAATAAATCGTTAATAATTTGGTAAAAAGAATATGACCAAACAAACTTTTCAGCGCACCAAACCCCATGTGAATATTGGAACTATT
>CAZCWN010000069.1:0-8095 GCA_964502375.1 uncultured Rhizobium sp.
AATTCACCAAATCCTGCCAAAATCAGCAGGAAAAAACCTAGATTTTTCTCACAAGCTAGATTTTTCTCACAAGGTTTAGCGCGATTTTGGGGGAAGGTCATTAAGTTAGTGTCAGGTATTGAAACTTGACACTTTTGACCTTTTCTTTTTCTTACTTTTCTAAAAAAACTTGAAACCTTTCTCTCTATCTTAACCAATCCTATTTCCCCAAAAGCAGAGCATCGTCAATAGCGAAAAATCTTGATGCTGCGGTGATTAATGAATTGGCAGTGAGGCCGGGCACTCCATAAACTTCTACTTCGCTGTTTAAATCTTTTTTAACTTTTTGCACCAACAAATCAAAATCGCCGTCTCCTGAAAGTAAAATTACGACATCGGATTTTTTTGCATATTCCATCACATCGAGGGTAATTCCCACATCCCAATCACCTTTTGCCGATCCATCGCTGCGTTGAATAAATGGCTTTAACTTTATTTCAAAACCAATGCCGCGCAAAATATTTTGAAACTGTTTTTGCTTGTTGTCAGAGCTGCTGATTGCATAAGCGAAAGCATTTATTACTTTACGATTTTTTGTTGCCTGCGCCCAAAATGCATTATAATCAAAGTTGCGTTTATATTGCTGTTTCGTGGTATAATAGATGTTTTGCACATCAGCAAAAATAGTAACGGTTTGCATTTTTAAAGATTTTATAAAATTCAACGGAAAAGCCACGTTCCTTTTAAAAAACTCCTTTAGAAGCGCAATGTTTGCATTACTATCCCAGAAATTATGGAGTATAAAAACCTAGCAGATTGGATCATTAAGAAGCTCAAAGAGATAAAAGAGATGTGGGTTAATTTAGTACCCTCCGTAACCAACAGAATAATATTTACCAAAATTCATCACTTCATCTTACCGGATTCCTAAAAAAATTATTTAACAAAATCCAAAATTCCTTTTGCTGCTGATACTGCAGTACTGAAGCATCCTTGCAAGAGATAGCCGCCTGTAGGCGCTTCCCAATCTAACATCTCACCAGCCACAAAAACTCCTGGCTTGGTTTTTAGCATAAAATTTTCATCTATTGATTCACGTTTAATTCCGCCTGCAGTAGAAATCGCACGGTCAATATTTGTGGTTGAAATTAGTGTAATTGGCAGATTTTTGAGATATCCAGCTAGGATATCGGGCGTTGCTTTCGCCAGCTGGTTTGATGGAACTAATTCATTTAATAAGGCACTGACTACCGGCGGAAATCCTGCCTTACGCAAAAAATTGCTTAGCGATTTTTTGTCACGATTTTGTAATTTTTTTGCTAGCTCTAAAACCGAAACTTCCGGACGCAAATCTACATATAAAACTGCCTCGCCATCATTTTGAATAGATTCACGCAAATGAGCCGATAAAGCATAAACCGCCACTCCTTCAATCCCTTGTTTTGTAATAATCATTTCTCCTTTGTTGGAAAAATTTTTATGTTTAATGGCGATAGATTTTAGTGGGGTTCCGGCAAAATTATTGATCATATAATCTGACCATTTGGTCACAAAGCCACAATTTGCCGATCGAAGTTCTGAGATTTTTACACCGCACTTCAATAGTATATCAACCCAGGAACCATCTGAGCCCAAATGTGGCCAAGAAGCGCCGCCAAGCGCAAGTAAAGTAGCATCCGATTTTATTTTAATTATCTTCTGATCGGCATTTCTAAATATTAAATTTTCACCATCAAAACCTTGCCACAAATGACGCATAAAATAATGCACACCAAGATCATCTAATCTTTTAAGCCAAGCGCGAAGCAATGGCGATGCTTTCATGCTCCGCGGAAAAATTCTTCCGCTACTGCCGATAAAAGTTTCCTGCCCCAATTCTTCACACCATTTGCGTAATTTTTGCGCATCAAAATCTCTAATTGATGACTCAAGCCAATTTGATGCTTCGTAATAGCGGGTTATAAATTTTTCTATCGGCTCACTATGCGTTAAATTCAAACCCCCTCTTCCTGCCATCAAAAATTTGCGCCCTAAAGTCGGCATTACATCATATATCGTTACTGAATGCCCCCCTGCTGCAATAATTTCCGCCGCCATTAAACCGCTTGGCCCGCCGCCTATGATTACAATATTTTTACTATTTTTCATTTTGCCCTTAAACAAAGCTATACAAAAAATTAACTATATTTTCCAAAATTCATCACCTGATCATACCTCTCAGTTCGGGACATGTGCGCAACGCGGAGCCATCATATTTCACATGTGATCTCAGCTTGTTCCTAACGAGCAAGCTTGGTACTGAACTGGCAACTCATTACCATTTGTACTTAATTTTACACCATAAGCTCGCTGTCTTTATTCAAATAAATTTTTTTAATAATTTAAATGATGGAGCGCTTATAAAAATTCCAAATACAAACTTAGCAATATCGTTATTTTCTACGATAGTATCAAGCTGAGATCATTTTTTAAGCTGTATGCCACTACCCTCTCCCAATTTTATAGGTACATATTTACAATCTTCTAACAAGTGAACCCCCAGTAATCTACGATGATTTTTTGAAGAATCTGGCAGCTTTTCAAACCGTCTTTTTGCCGCAGAGTATGAATCCATATACTCTCTGATCTTTTTATCGATTACATGATCTAATTTTCTAAAAACAGATCTGTCCGTGCAAAAAAAATATTGATTTCCCCAACCCTGAATTTTTCTGCTAACATAAGAAAGAGTACTAAACAAAGAAGCATCGTAAGATTCCTTGGAATCAAATTTGTTGGTAGCAAGATTTGTTGCTCCCTGTTTTAGAATTCCCGAAACTTCTTCAAAAATCTTGTTACGATTTTTAATACTAGGACTGCTTTGCGTACCCTTTATTTCTACACCTAGAAATTCAAACGCATTGGTGGTTAACCCTTCTCCACATTTGTCTTTATCCTCTTCTCTTTTTGGGCTATAGGCACTTAAACCATGAGTATTTAGTAACTTTTTTGCCTTATCGAAAGCATCCCAAGCAGATTTTTTATCTGTAGATAAGATAACAAAATCATCAAGATAACGCATACATTTTGTCTTATCGTCATTCATTTGAATATCAAACTCATACAGCAAAATATTGCTTAGCAACGGGGAAAGACAGCACCCCTGAGGTGTGCCAGTTTCATCAAATTCAAAAAATTTTCTGTCTGCTTTTTTTATATTTTCCAAGTTATCTATTTCCAACTTGGTAGCCCCCTTGAGTAATTCCATAAACTCTGCTCGATCTTCTTCTTTTAGCTGAGAAGAGATCATCTCGTAAACTTTTGGTAATGGGACTTGTGTGAAGAAGGACTTGATGTCAGATGCGATATAATAAGAAGCTCCTTGGTGGATTGCCACAATGGCAGCCTCTATCGCTTGAGGTACGCCTTTATTTTTAATTGAACCAAAACTTGTTGGTAAAGTTAGATATTTTTTTATGAAATCTTGCCTTTGAAGAACATCTAAAATGCAACGTTGAATAATTTTAGTTTCCACATCAGCGGAAACAATTGGTCGTATTTTACCATCACCTTTTTTCTTCTTAATTGGAACGGCTTTGGCAGGAGAAAATTTAAAATTCCCTTTTAGCAACTTGTTGTAAATCCGCTTAAGATTCCTTCCTTCTTCTTTCTTAAATTCCAGTACAGCTTTTTTAGATTTTTCTGAAGCTCCAATGCTGGTTCCATTGCTGTATATCTTATTCCACGCAGCCTTCAGATTCTTTGTTTCTCTAACTTCGTAATACAAAAAAGAATTCATGCGCTGGTCAAGTCTTGTTGGTTAGCTTTACTCGCCAAGGAATGCATCACTTCAAATGAATAATCTTCATCACTCATCCTACCTGACAGATTTGCATCATGCCAAGCGCTTCTAGCAATTGCGCAATCCTCATTTGAGAATCCGCCGATTGCAGAAACTATAATAAAGTTGGCGCTTATCTAATAACGGAGTGAAATTTTTTCAATGGAGCAGAGAAAATTTTATCATTATCTGGAACCATAATATTTGCTAAAATTCATTACCTCATCATACCTCTCAGTTCGGAACATGTACAGGATGGTGAGCCATTCTTGACGATCCGTCAAATTCAAGAACATATTGAATGGCTCGCGTGTCTTAAATACTAGCTTCTTACCATTCATCATTAAGTTCGGAAACATAATTCCGATAATTCGTCTTTTCTCTTCCAGTTCCGAACTTTTGAAAAGATCATGTGCCTTTGCAGCCAATTCAAATATGGTTGCAACGTTCTTATTGAAGTCATCATCAGCGTTCGAAAGTTTGCTGATTCGGGTTTCAACATTTTGCCTTTCCACCTGCAAGTCAGTCATCATTTCGTTGTATTCTTCTTTTGACAAACTCGCATGTAAATAAAGTTCTCTAGCTCTTTTGATTCTGGTTTGAGTTGCTTGGTATTGTTGTTGTAATCTTTTACCTTCTTCAACTTGATGCTGATGCTCTTTATCTGAGCTTTTCTTTAATTCTGCGTTGATGTCGTTAAGGATGTGAATCTTCATACCTTTCAAAACATCTTCGATTTGCGATATAATCGCATTTTCGTTGAGGTGATAACAATAAGAGCATTCGCCTTTGCTCTTGGTTGGTCGCATGTAAACATATTTGCCTTTCTTGAGCTCTGGACTATAGCTGCAACCACAATGCTGGCACGTAATGAATCCTTTAAGAATGAAAGGTTTTTCAGTTCTTTTGTATTTAGTTTTTCTTTTTCCGCTTCTCACTCTTAAGCATTCGTCACACAACTCTTTTGAAATCAAAGCTGGGTGAATGTGCTTGTACAAAAGTCCGTTATACTTCATGTAACCATAGTAAAACGGATTGTTTAAAACCTTCTCAAGGTGACTTTTGGAAAGCTTGTAACCTCTTTTGCTTCTGAGACCATCTTGATGAACTCGATCTCTTACTTCTTCCATCGAATAAAGTCCACTAGCGTAATCTTCAAAAATTTTTCTAACTAGAGGACCGCGCTCAGGGTCAATATAAACCTCTACTTTCTCCTTCTTCTTATCTACACGTTTTCTGTTTAATAACCAAGTGGCGAATCACCAAGAATCGTACTTTCCTCAAGCTTTTTTCGATTACTTCTTTTTACGTTATCAGAAATTTTGTTTTGATAATCATTTGCTAGCAACACATCCAAATTCTTCCTGAATTTTGCCGAGCTATCCATGTCCTTATGCTCAACGAACTCATTTTTGATGAAGTGAATTTCAACCTTGTCTATTTTGATTAGCTTCTGCAATTCAAGATATTGCTCATCGAAATCTCTTTGCAGCCTATCAACACAATAACAAAGCACAGCGATCTTTTCCGGCTGCTTTTTAACAAAGCTCACCATCTTAGAAAATTCAGGTCTGCCGCTAGCCATCGAACTTTCAACAACGCGAAACTGCTCGAGAACTTTGAAATTTTTTTTAATAGCATATTCAAAACAGCTCTGAATCTGAGCATCTAGTGAGTGACCATCTTCTTGGTCTTTTGATGATACGCGGGCAAAGATTACTGCTTTCATGTGTTCCCTTTGGTTGGGTTTGCAAGACTTCTAATATCTCTCTTCAATGCGTCAGACATTGTTGCTTTAAATTTTCTACCATCTCCTGTGGAAACATAAAACCCGATAAAGAATCGTCTTAGAAATCCAATCTGATCTAACCCACTCTTTAAAGATTTCAGATCACTGACAAAGAAAATCTCTGAATGATTTGGTTCAATTTTAACTGGATAAACTTTTGAAGGAACTATTCCCGGATTGTGATGCTTTGAATCCATAGTATTGACGACAGCAATCTTTTTTGAGAAAGGAACTTTTACATAAAAAAGTTGATATGGAATACTAACACTTAGCAAACCAACATTCGATATATTGACCGTCACATACTCAATGGTATTTTTTGCGTCCTTATATAAAGCATCGCTAATCATCACGCCATTTTTTAAGTCTATCACCCTTTTGCCAACACCAGCTATAATCTTGGATCTATGCTGATTAGAAGACATCCATATTTTCTAGTGCCAGCTCAACTCCCTTAAAGCAAAAATCTTCAATGTATTTTGGTATGTAATTTTGACTCCAAAATGTTTGCATTGGGCTACCATCAAACCCCCCTTCTGAGTAACTTATATTTTTTCCGTTTAGATATTTTACGTTAACCGGTTTATGCTTAATGAAAATCCATTTGCTAAAATGCTCATTCTCCAGATCCTCGAAACGATCATTTATAAACTGCTGTAATCGAAAATAATTGGCTGTTTTTTTACTACTCATATTTTTTCGCTGTCAGAACTTAATAAAATTTTCTCGAAATTTTTTAGCTCACTTACAATTTCCAAGAATGTTGGATATTCAGCAAAAAACATTTCTTTCATTCTTTCATAATCAGCTTCGAGTTCTTTTAAACGGGATTCATCTCGGGGAACTAACATAATATCTGAGAAAGATTTTATCATATCGTATGGTTCCCAAGTTTCATTCCAGAAGGTTATTTTATTCTCAACTACTGATTTTAGGACTTCAGGTAAAGATAGAGACTTTTTGCCAATACCAGCTTTTATAAGACAAAACACATCGTAGTAATGTCTGGAATAGTGATGACGCAGGGGCTTTTCAATTGGTCGGTAGCAGATAGAATGCAAGATGAGAAGCTTTTCGAGGAAGTTTCTTTTTGCATCAAGAACTTTGACTTTTGTTGAAGTAAAAATATCTGGCAGAATTTCCTTAGCGTAAGGCTCAACTGGTTTTTCTTCAGTCGGCCAGTCATCTCCGAGTGCGCCAAATTCAAGTTTTATACTTGGCTTGATGTATTGGTAGCTATCTGTTTCATCTGACCAATGGCTTGTATCCCACTTAAAAGTATCCCATGAAGTTAGATTCTCGGCGTATGGAAATTGAAAAAGCAGAGTTGAATCATCTTCTTCACTGATTAGTAGCCTCCAAGAATCTGGCTCAAGTTCTGAGTTAAAAATTTCATCTAAAGCCTTATAAATTTCGTTTTTTACGAATTCGGCGGCAGCTTTTCTGGTACGAGATTTTATTTCTTTTGGCTTTTTTGAAGTTCCTACAATTTCTAAGCATCCTTTGCTAATGGTCAGATCAATATCTTCCGAAAACCTACCGATCAGATTATAAGCCTTTGAAAGGCAAGTGCCACCTTTAAAGACCAATTTTCCTTCTAATTTTTTCAGCGAAAATAGTTTGTCTAAAACATAGCAAACCCAGATGTCCTTTTCGACAACATCAAATCTCAAACCAAGATCAAAAGCCACCTTTTGAATAATATTTTTTCTTTCCTGCTTTGAGAGTTTGATGAATTTATCCATTAGGCGGCAATAATTTTAGGGATGAAGTCAGAGATCCATCCAGAAACCCTAGGGGACATTTTTTGTAAGTATTTTTTATCAGAATCATTTAAGAACTTTGAACATTTGGTAATCACAGTATCATCTATCTTATTTTTTCCTAGATAGCTTAACGCATTCAAAACCATTACCACAACTGATGGGGTATTTGGAACCGGATTGATTCTAACGTGTTTGAATTGAATCGAGTTTTTGCCTAAGTGTTTGGTCATAGATTTACCATGAGTCCAATAAATATTTTGTGCAGGTACTTGATTAGAAAGACCAAGCATATTGGCAGATGAAGCACCAGATGGATAAATTGAAATACCAGCATTACGCGCAAGAGTGTCCGCAACCGTATCTAAGCTAGGTGGAATAATACCAACACCATCTTGAATGATCGGGTAATAATAAACCCCTCTCACGATTCTGATAATTCTGTCGTCATTGTCAGACTTATCATCAGCCAGTCTAGACAAAGCTTTATCAATGGCGTTTCGCGAACCAAGATCATGAAAATCTTTAGCACAAAACACCCAACCTCTTTTTTTGGCTTTTATCTTTTTTAAAATTTTATCAGTAATCATAGAGCAAATTATATATTTTTGATAATTATATTGTCAGATAATAAGCTATATTTTTCTGACAGTCAATAGATAACATTATGCACAATAATAATACTTATATAGACACTGTTAGCTAATTATTAATTTTAATAAGATCTTCATTGCTGCTAGAGCC